>JASLLI010000035.1 GCA_030747125.1 Fidelibacterota bacterium
GGACTTTAGGCTTGGTTCAGGGAATAGAGTGTTAAACTCTTGCTACTTTTTGCAAATAGCTAATGGAAAATTTCCTATTTCAATTTTTCACCACCAAAATTGGATTTCGTTCTTCTATTTTAAATATTCTATATTCAATACTAATTACTCCATTCATGGAGATTGAAGGGTTCATGAAACTCTCCATTGATGGATTGCTGCAAATCCATGATGAGGTTAGTGATGACCAAGGGTACATACCCGTTGCGTTTGATATACTCCTGAGTGAGCTCTACCTGATTTAGGCATTGCTGCCAGTCTGCATCGGGGTGTTTGTCCACGATCTTACTTATCTTCCCAACCTGATTTTTAAATACAATATCCGCATCATTCATTGTGGAAGCATAATAGAGCAGGTCCCTGATAAATAATCCAATACATTTAAAAAGCTGCTCTAATTTTGCAGGACTACTCATTTTTAATCGGGAAACAATATCTATACATTTTTCCCAATTTTTTGGATCTGAACTGAATGATGCATTCAAAAATTGGTACATTTTTTCCAGAATATCTGCAGAATTTTCTACTAACTCCGATTGAAGGCTCATATCTCCTCCGGAAATGTGTGCAATAATTCCTGCCTGGATATTATCCATTCCTGACTGCACTAATTTTTCTTCAATTACTGAAGATGATATCGCAGGGAAAAATTTTTTCTGGCAGCGGGAATGAATAGTGTCTAGGATGGCTTCAGGGTGAGAAGAAACCATGATGAAAATAGTTTTTTCAGGAGGTTCCTCTAATATTTTTAAAAGTGCATGAGCCGCTTCGGGACTTGGCACGCATAATTTTTCCGCATGAAAAATGAGAAAAATTTTCCACTTGTTATTAATAGAACTAAGTGAGGCTTCCTGTTTTATATTTCTGACAGAATTAATTAATATGGTGTTGGCATTTGACATCCGCAGCAAGGCATAGGGATTTTCTCCCTTTTCATTCACCAGTGATAAATACTCATTCAAAATTTTTTTACTTCTGAATAATTTATCTATCGGGTCATCACTGTTCCAATTTTTACCTCGAGGCAGGGGAATAATTAAATGTACATCTTCATGCTGGAAGGTGCGGATTTTCTTACAGGAAGAACAATTTCCACAGGCACCTTCATTCAATGGATCATTGCAATTTAAATAGGCTGCTAATTCCACAGCATGACCCTCCTTACCTGAGCCAGGCGGACCATGAAAAAGGAGGGCATGACTTAACTTGCCTTTTTTTACAGAAGTTAAAATCCTGTTCCAGTTTTTTTTGTTTAGAATTAAATCCTTGTAAATCATTTTTTAATAAGCCAATGTTGAGGATTTAATTTTTCCTGATTTCCCCAAACTTCAAAGTGGAGTTTAGCTCTTTCTCCGGGTTCCGGTTCCGCCACTTTGGCAATGCTATTACCCATTTGGATGTATTCATTTTCATGTATGGTAATATTATCAACATGGGCATATACAGTGCTGAATCCTCCCCCATGGTCAATGATGATTACATTTCCGTGACCCCGGATATAAGTGATAGTGCTCACTACGCCATCCAATACAGATTTCACCGGCGTACCGCTTTGTGCACTGATATCAATACCCACATTTTCAGTGATGGTCCCTGTTTCAGGATTTCTGTTACTCCCAAATTTTCCAATGACTCTGCCGCCAACTGGCCAGGATAGTTTACCTTTCATTTTAGCAAAATTGCCTGTAGTTGCCCTGTTCTGCTCTGCACGGATTCGAGCCAATTCTTCCTCTCTTTTTTTCATGGCTTCCTTATCCGCGTAAAGCTTTTTTATGAGAGATTCCATTTCGGCAATTTTTCTGGTTTTAACAGAACGGGATTTCTCAAGAGATGACTTTTCCTTTTTGATTTCAGAGAGTAAATACTTGCGTTTGCGTTTATCTGCAGAGAGGGTGTCACCTTCTCTTTTTTTCTCCTGTAATAAAGCTATTTTTCGACTAAGTTCTATCTTTAATTTTGTTTTCTCCTCAGCCAACTCTTCTAGGGTCTCTGTGATCTGCAGACGAATTTTCTTCTCATATTCTGCTAAAATATCTAAATATTTGATGCGGTAAATTGCATTATTCCAATCTCCTGCCAATAGGACGGTTTCTAAAACAGATGGTCGTCCATACACATATAAATATTGAAGACGACGGGTCAGTTGGGCTTTTAACCTGGTCAATCGGGACTCCATTTGTATAATATCAGTTTCTGTATTCTGAATCAATTCAGATAAATAATTTTCCTCATTATTCAGAGAACGGATAAGTTTTTCAGTCAGAGAAATTTTGCTCTCTATATCAATCAGGTACTCCGTATTGGAAATTGCTTCCTTATTTTTTAATAGCAGCCTTTCTTCAATATCCTTGATGTCATCTCTCAAAGATTGGAGCTCATTCTTTCGTTTATCAATGTCTTGTTGAATTTCTTTAGAGGATTTTTCTTCACCGGGTAAGAGGGAAAGAAAAATGAATGGGAGTATTTTTAGGGGAAGGATGTGGAAAATATTCAATTTTTAAAAAATGATTCATAAACCTTTTTATGGTCATGATCATAGAGAGCTAACAACTCTAAACATCCTTCTATTTTAAGAGCTGCTAACAATTCTGCAATTTCAACATGGTACGCTTTTAAAAAAAGCAATGTTTCTTTGTTGCTGCCTAATTTTTCGTCCAATGTAGAAAGTTCTTCATAAAAATTCATCATAGCAGATTTGACTGTTTTTATATCCACCTCTTCGGCATTAATTGCGCTTTGTGCCAAAAAATAGTTGTACCGCATACTGCGAAGGTATTCATTTTTTTTCAGCTTTCTGCTCTTTTTCCAGCGGTCCTCCCAGCCTACGGACCAATCAGAATCTTTCCCCTGATCTGCAAGTTCAATGCTGCGATTATAAAAGGGGGTACCACCCATATATTCATAGGTATCCAATTCAGTTCCAATAAATAAGAAGGCGTAGTAATCAAAAAAAGAGGCTAAGGGGTCAAAGGAAGGTGTGAAATACATTTTTCTGCCTTTGGAGTAAGGAAACTGGATGCCTTTTGCATAAAAATATTGATCCAATTGATTAGTGAATATTGCCTGGCCGTTCACTGTTGTCTGACTGCCACCCTGATTAACAGATTCAATGACCAATTTTATTTCTACCACCAAATCAAGATCTGAGGCTTCTGAAGCAAAAGATGTATTAAGAAAATAATTTTCCATATCTTCAGCAAAGGTATCGAAAAGCTGTTTTTCGCCTTCACTCAGTCTTCTCAAATCAAGGGAAGCGTTCACCTGAAAAAATTGAGCAAAACTCAAGCAAGTCAGCAGAACAAGTAATAAACCCCCATAGTATCGGTTTTTTCTGTGAACCATAACCTGTAATTTAGGGGTATTTTTCTTTTTTATCAGATTGCTTTCCATTCTATTATGGATTATGACTTCAATTATTTCCTTATGTTTCAATCTTTCAGCAGAAAATGGCTAAATATTGTTATTTTTCTTTTCTTGGTAGGTATTTAGAGGAGGAAGTATATTAAAGACTTACATTTTTATACTTAAACGGAGGAAACATCCATGAAATTGAACAAATTAACTTTAATATTGGCAGCAGGTGCAGTGATGATAGTAACCCTGACTGCAGATTCAAAAAAATCGAAGGGCGGGGATTTTCTTAAAATAAATCCCAATATAAAGAACGAAGCATTACTAAATGAACTTAATCAGCTGAAAGAAAACTTTGAATTAGAAAGGCAGAAAATTCAAGATATTTACAATGTTGAAATTCAACAATTGAAAGATGAGCGCAAAGCAGAAATTCGTAATTTAAAAAAAGAGTTTTCTGAAAAAAAGGATGAAATAACCAGATCTTTTTCTGGCAAGACTAAGCCATCATCAAAACCACATAAACAAAAGCCGGATAAAACGGTGGTAGATAAATCTAAATTAAAGAAACGCCAATAAAATAAAAGCCCATGAAAATTTCATGGGCTTTTTTGTTTTATATAACCTTCTTAAATAGATTTGACCCCTATTTAATTAACTGTATAAATTCACTCACCTCCTCAAAGTATTTCTGTGGACTTACCCCCAAGATATTATTATGATTCGCAGCAGGAACAGGTAATAATTTCTTCTGTTTTGACGGACTCAGTTCAACTAATGCCTCACCTTGGCTGAAGGGTACAATATGATCTTCCTCAGCGTGAATGACCAATAAAGGTCCTGCATACTTTTTCATCTTCTCAGCATTTTGAAAGCCCATTTCTTTGTTAAATCCTGCCTGCTCTGCAGTGGTTCCGATCAGCCTGAAAAGAGGTTCTTCTGTGGAGATTCCGCTTTCAATGATAAGTCCGTCAAAATCTTTGGGATACCGGCCGGACAATTCTAAAACCGAAACGGACCCTAAAGATCTGCCCATGAGAATAAGTGGCCCTGAAACCCCTCTCATTTTTAATTCTGAAAGTACCGTATCTAAGACTACATGGGCATCTGTAAGGGTGTTTTGTACATCAGGTGCTCCTGTTGAGAAACCATATCCACGGTAATCTGCAATTATAAAATTGATTTTTCGTTGATTGTACACTGCAGCAATATCGTCATATTCAGGAGCAATTTCTCCATTTCCGTGAAAAAATAATATAAGTGGATACACGGGGTCAACAATGTGAATACGAATACCCACTTGTACACCTGGCTCCACTTCAATAAGTTTGTCCTTTTCAGTTAACTGCCCGAATGCTGTTCGGGGATGAAATAGAAAGTTATTTAATAAATTCAGATCCATATTTTGGCAGGTTATAAAATTGAGAATTACCCATAATTTTAGAAAATTCATTCCCCGTAATTTCCAGGGAATTGATTGATACATAACAACATTTTTTCACAGGGTTTAAACAGGTTTATAGTAGGTGAGCATTACTCGTCACCCCTAATTTTTCCCTGATGGAAACCCACCGTCAAATTCAACAGTTGAAAGAAGAAATAAATGAGCATAATATCCGTTATTATGTACATGATGATCCTTCAATTTCAGATGGGGAATATGATATCCTTTTGCGCAAACTGGAAAAGCTGGAAAAGGAGAATCCTTCACTGATCACTGCTGATTCGCCTACCCAAAGAGTAGGTGCGCCACCTCTCTCTGAATTTGATTCTGTAAACCACAGACTGCCTATGCTGTCTCTATCAAATGCGATGAACGAAGAGGAAGTCATCGAATGGAACAGTCAGGTAGAAAAAGGTCTGGGGTTTGAAAATATTGAATTTATTGCTGAACCCAAATTGGATGGTCTTGCAGTGGAATTGGTATATGAAAATGGGATTTTTATTAAAGGCTCTACCCGTGGTGACGGCGTAACCGGAGAAGATATTACCCAAAATCTGAAGACTATCAGAGCAATCCCATTAAGGATTTCTGAAGATAAAAATCCGCCTCCTTTGTTAGAGGTCAGGGGAGAAGTGTTTATGGTACGCAAAGATTTTACCACTCTCAACGAAAAAAGAACGAAGTCTGGTAACCCTCCCTTTGCAAATCCCCGTAACTGTGCAGCTGGTTCTCTCCGCCAGCTGGATTCCGGAATCACTGCCCGGCGACCATTGAGAATTTATGTCTATGCTCCCGGAGTAATTGAAGGGCTCAGTTTCCAAAGTCAAAGTGAATTTTTAAACACGCTACCATCTTGGGGATTTCCTGTAAATCCACATATTAAAAAAGGAAAAGGCATTGACTTCTTGTTGGATTTCTACCGTAAAGGAGAGTCTCTCCGAAATGGTTTAGCTTACGACATTGACGGAATCGTCTTTAAGGTGGATTCTTTCTCTCACCAGGAAGAGTTAGGAGTTCGCAGCCGATCACCTCGTTGGGCAATTGCAGGGAAATTGAAAACACAACAGGTGACAACCATGGTTCTGGATATTGAAGCCAGCCTGGGGCGAACAGGAGCTGTAACCCCTGTTGCAAAGCTGAAGCCTGTGGAGGTTGGAGGAGTGACCGTATCCAATGCAACCCTTCATAATCAGGATGAGATTGACCGTAAGGATGTGCGCATTGGGGATACTGTGTTAATTCAGCGGGCAGGTGAAGTTATTCCCGAAGTTGTGAAAGCCATTAAAGAAAAGCGTCCTAAAAATACAAAGCCCTACATCCTGCCTGATACCTGCCCTGTTTGCGAGCAAAAGGTATATCGCCCTGAAGGGGAGGTTGTAGCCCGCTGCCAAAACCTGAATTGTCCGGCACAGGTGAAAGGACGCATTGAGCATTTTATATCTAAAGGATGTATGGATATTGACGGCTTTGGTACTAAGTTGGTTGATCAATTGGTAGAAAGTGGAATGGTGAAAAACATTGCTGATATTTATACTCTCACTCCGAAACAAATAGCGGGGATGGACAGAATGGGGGAAAAATCAGCACAAAATATTATTGTTGGAATCCAGTCCTCAAAAAATACCACTATGGCTCGATTCGTTCATGCACTGGGCATCAGAAATGTAGGTGAGCATGCAGCCAAAGTTTTAGAGAAATATTTTGGTGGGAATCTGGATAAACTCAGAAAAGCGGGAATAGAAGAACTCACCTCCATTTTTGAAATTGGGGAAATAATGGCTGAGTCTATTCATGAATTTTTCCAAGATGAAGATCATCAGAAAATTGTGGATGCATGTTTAGAGTCCGGCATTAAGTTTCAGGAAGTGGAGGTGGCTACGCCATCAGAATTTACAGGAAAGACTTTTGTATTCACCGGTAGTTTGGAAAAATTCAGCAGGAAAAATGCTCAGGTGATGGTGGAAAAATTAGGGGCAAGAGCCAGTGGTTCTGTTAGTAGTAAAACTGATTATTTGGTCGCAGGACCAGGTGCCGGTTCTAAATTAAAAAAAGCAGAGGAGTTAGGGATAACTATTCTATCTGAAAATGAGTTTTTGGAGAAGATCTCTTGACCAAGGTGGACTATCAATCCTTTTTCAAAAAATGGTATATTAAAAAGGGACTTATTCTTATTGATATTTTTATAATCATCGCACTCATTCAATATTTTATTTTTGACGGCTCTTTTAATGAAATGATTCTATGGATAAAGGGCTTTTTTCAATTTTACTTTTAATGCACTTGAATGGAACGAATACAGTCAAAAATTAATTCGAGAAAATTTGTGGTTTATTAAGAAATCAAACTTTAACCAAAAAATATTTTAGTATGAAAGAAGTAATCATTACCCGCTATGGATCGCCGGAAGTTTTACAGGTTAGAGAAAGACGCAACCCTACACCCCGCAGTCATGAAGTTCTGGTAAGAAATCAATTTACCGGTATAAATTTTTCAGAGATCATGGCAAGAATGCGACTCTACCCCGGTGCTCCAAAACCCCCTGCTTGTTTAGGCTCAGAAGCCTGTGGTATTATTGAACAGGTTGGCAGGGAGGTCTCCCAATTTAAGCCGGGAGACAAGGTGATGCTATTCTCCAAGTATAAATCTTATGCAACTCATATCTGTACTGATCAAAATTTGGTGATCCCCCTTCCGGAAGCGTTTTCAATGCAGGAAGGTGCAGCTTTTCCATTAGTATATGTGACAGCCTACATGATGATGTTCGACCTTGGAAATTTCAGAGAAGGTGAAACCATCCTGATTCATGGTGCAGGAGGCGGTGTGGGGACCGCTGCCATCCAATTAGCAAAATCAATGGGTGGGAATATTATCGGGACTTCTTCGCAATGGAAACACGAAAAATTAAACGAGTTGGGAGTAAACCACTGCATAGATTATAACACAGAAGATGTCTATAAAAAAGTGAAGGATGCAACTGGCAATAGAGGAGTAGATTTAATCATAGATCCTGTAGGTGGTAATAATTGGAAAATCAGTTATAAATGCCTTGCAAAAATGGGAAAGCTCATTGTGTATGGCGACCAAAATTTTGTAAAGGGGAAATCCTTCAATTTCTTTGTGTCAATGAAAGAGTTACTTTCCATGCCCAAGTATAAACCCATTGACTTGATGAGCCGTAATAAATCTGTAATGGGATACCATCTTGGCAGGCTGGATGGAGCTGAAGAAAAAATTCAACGAGCTGTTAATGGATTACTCCGCTTGGTAAATGAAGGGAAACTTTCTCCAGTCATTGACAAGGTGTTTCCTTATACCCAGAGTGCGGAAGCACATCAATACATTCAGGACAGAAAAAACTTTGGAAAAGTTCTCCTGAATTTTGGTGATAATGCAGAATAGGTAGTTTTTTTAAAAAATTCGAAATTATTTCTTGTACCCAATTATAATATCTACTTACATTTTTAGTCTTGAAGCGAGAATATTCAAACCAAATGGCAAAGATTACTTATAGCAGCAGACTCTGTTGTTGTATTTGTTATGGAGGAGGTAATTTGCCCGCATAATCGTTTGAATAGGCTTACTATTAAAAACCCCTTTTGCCGGCAAAGTAGAAGGGGTTTTTTTATAAATACTGTTTAAATTATTGGGTATTTATGGAAACAAAATTAACCACAACGGGAATTTTAGACCTCATTGGAAACACACCGCTTCTGGATGTTAGTTTCCTCACTCCCTCTTCGGAAATTTCCTTATTTGCAAAAGCAGAATGGATGAACCCAGGTGGCTCTTTAAAGGATCGTCCCGTTAAACGAATGCTTTCACAGGCAATCGAAACAGGGGAACTTACCAAAGATAAAATAATCATAGACTCTTCCAGTGGGAATGCAGGTATTGCCTATTCTATGATTGGCAATGCTCTTGGTTACCAGGTTCACATTGTTATTCCCGGTAATGCCAGTATGGAGCGAAAGCAGCGCATGATAGCCCATGGTACAACCATTATTGAAACTGACCCTATTGAAGGCTACGATGAAGCCCTTCGGC
This sequence comes from Fidelibacterota bacterium, assembly GCA_030747125.1. Taxonomy (GTDB): domain Bacteria; phylum Fidelibacterota; class Marinisomatia; order SCGC-AAA003-L08; family D37C17; genus D37C17. The sequence continues at coordinate 8,879 of JASLLI010000035.1, forward strand.
ATGTACATACATTGGTGGATGCTGAACCTGATAAATATTTTCTCTGTGATCAATATGCCAATGACAATAACTGGTTATCACACTATCATGGAACTGCAGAAGAAATACTCTCTCAAATGGAGGATGGGTTTGAATATTTTGTTGGCGGTGTTGGTACCGGCGGCTCTATTACAGGGATCGGCAGGAAGTTAAAAGAAGTCATGCCTCATACGAAAATTTATGGAGTGCGCCCGGAAGTCTGGCCTGGCATTGAAGGGTTAAAACCTCTTGGTTCACCTGAGGATATAGTACCAAAAATATTTGATGAATCTGTAGTTGACGAATGGATTTATGTCACCGCTGACGAAGCAAAACATTGGAGCAATCTCATTGCCAAAAACGGTATATTTGTAGGGCAATCATCCGGTTCATATCTTGCAGCCTGTTCTAAACTCATGGAAAAAATTCAGTCCGGTAGAATTGTAACAATTTTTAATGATTTCGGTGACAGATATTTCAGCGCCGGACTATGGAGTTAATATGGGAGCTATACATCTTACACAAAAAATAATTGATGAATTCTGTTCACATGCTGAGCAGGATTATCCACACGAATGCTGCGGATTCATTCTTGGTAACTTTAACGGAGATGAATCTATAAGCCAGGAGTATTTACCGGCAGCCAATACCAAAGAGGAAAATAGGGAAAGACGCTTTCTCATAGACCCTTTAGCATACCAAAAAGCGGAAGATGAGGCAGATGAAAGAGAGCTTTCTGTAATCAGTGTTGTACATTCTCACCCTGATCATCCGGATAAGCCCAGCGATTTTGACAGAGATCATGCCTGGCCCGGATTCAGTTATATCATCATTTCCGTTCAAAATGGGAAAGCAGTCAGTTACCGCTCCTGGCAGTTAAATGAAGACCGTAAATATTTTATAGAAGAAAATATCAAACTTAAAAAGGAGGAAAATGAAAATGTCGAGTGAATTACGAATTCCTTCACCTCTGCGCCGTTTTACCAATGGTGAAGCCAAACTTCAGGTAAATAGCAATTCTGTGGGAGGAGTTCTGGATGAGTTGTTTACCACGCATCCTGAAATAAAAAACCATCTCATTGAAGAAAATGGATCCTTGCGTAACTTTGTTAATATTTTTGTAGATGGCGAAGATATACGACAAAAAGAGGGCCTGGAATCTCCTGTCAAGGACGGTGCAGATGTAAGGATTATTCCATCCATCGCAGGAGGTTCCCCAAAGCTTTCCCCAGAAGAATTCATCCGTTACAGCAGACATTTGTCATTACCTGAGGTCGGTGTAGAAGGACAGAAAAAAATAAAAGGTGCTAAGGTTTTAGTTGTGGGTGCTGGTGGTTTGGGCAGCCCTGTATCTCTATATTTAGCTGCAGCCGGTGTGGGAACAATCGGTATGGTAGACTTTGATATTGTAGATGAATCAAACCTGCAAAGACAAGTATTGTTCGGTATGGAACAGATAGGAAAATCCAAACTCCTCTCTGCGAAAGAACGACTGGAAAATTTGAATCCTTACACCGAATATGTGCTTCATGAAGTGGCTCTTTCTTCTGAAAATGCGCTGGATATCATTAAAGATTATGATATGGTTGTGGATGGTACAGATAACTTTCCTACCCGCTATCTGGTGAATGATGCCTGTGTTATTTTGGGAAAACCTAATGTGTATGGCAGTATTTATCGCTTTGATGGGCAGGTATCCGTTTTCAATTATGAAGGCGGCCCGTGTTACCGTTGTCTTTATCCCACTCCCCCGCCTCCCGGCCTGGTTCCCTCCTGTGCTGAAGGCGGTGTTTTAGGCGTTCTTCCCGGAATTATAGGTACCATGCAGGCAAATGAAGCCCTGAAACTTATATTGGGGATTGGTGATCTCATGGTAGGCAGGTTCATGCTGTTTGATGCTCTGTCCATGGAGTTCAGCGAGCTAAAAATTAAGAATAATGTGGATTGTGTAGTCTGTGGTACACACCCATCCATTACTGAGCTTATAGACTATAAGCAGTTCTGCGGAATCGAATCTGTCTCTGAAAAAGTGGCTTACAGAGAAATGGATGTGAGTGAATTAGATACTGTACTGCAAAATGGAACAGCACCAACTATTATTGATGTTCGCGAAGATTTCGAACTGGAAATTTCAAAGTTAAATGGGACCCTGCATATCCCTATGAATGAAGTTCCAAAACGGTTGGAAGAATTAAATGCAGATTCAGAGTATGTAATCATGTGCAGAACCGGTGTACGCTCTGCCCAAATCTGTGAGTTTCTCTCAAATCAGAATTTCAAGTCCGTTGCCAATTTAACCGGAGGCATCAATGAATGGGCGAAACGGGTAGATGATAACCTGCCTGTTTACTAAAAACATGTCTTAAAAATGGGGGTAGAAATTACCCTCGCATAATAAACGAGGGCGTTTTACTTGATTATATACCCTTGAATGAAAACAGATAATTACAGTTTTCCTTTTTTAAATTTCACTTATTACCAAATTCTAATTGGTTTCGCACTTTCCTTTTAACATAAAGCTCACATATAATTCTCTTCAATTATAGACAGGTTAAAGTAATTTTCCCCTCATACAGAATAGAATTAATAGTATAAGTCGCCTTTAATTCACTCTAATTTTTTCCATTTGACTTATTTTACATACTCTCAGATTTAAATTGTAATTCACTATCCAAAGAAATCGTGACTAAGGAACCTTATTATTTTGATCCAAACGAGTATGAATTTAATGTAGACAGCAAGCATGGCGTCTATATTATTCATGGCTTTACCAACACCACCTATGAAACTAAAGATTTAGCAGAATATTTAGGCAGCCAGGGGTTTTATACCAAAGCCATCAACCTGCCGGGGCATGGGACCACTCCCGAGGATTGCAACAGAGTGGAATACACTGATTGGCTGGAATATACTGAGCAGGGTGTGGCAGAAATGGCTGCCCGCTGTGATTCGATTTTTGTGGTTGGAGTGAGTATGGGGTCCGTTCTGGCGTTGCATTTGAGTTCTTTGTTCCCTCTAAATGCAGCAGTATTTGCATCCACCGTATTGGAGTTTAAAGATTATTTTGGTACCCGAATTCTTACTCCCCTTCTTCATAAATTTATTCCCTTTCGCCACAAACGGCTCTCTTATTCCAAAAAGATCAGAGATGAACTGCACTTCTTTGGATATAAAGTCTGGCCCATGTCTGCGGTGAATGAAATGCGAAAGCTGACAAATCTTGTAAAGTCAGAGCTAACAAAAGTGAAATGTCCTGCTCTGCAATTGCATTCCAAAATTGATCTTCTCTCAATTCCGGAGAATATATCGCTGGTGTATGAGGGAATTTCTTCAGAAACAAAAAAGCAGGTATTGTTGGAAAAAGCCGGACATAACTTATTTATTTACAGCCCGGATCAGGTTGATGTTTTTAAAGAAATTGAAGAATTTTTCATCAGCCATAAAACCCCAGATTAATTCAATGCGTGTCACTATATTAGGGGCAGGAATTATTGGAGTGACCACTGCCTGGGAACTGCTCAAAACAGGCCATGAGGTAAGCATTATAGACAGACAAAAAGCCCCTGCCTTAGAAACCAGCTTCGGAAATGCCGGTCTCATTGCACCGGGGCATTCATATGCCTGGACTACTCCAAAACTTCCGGGAAATCTATTGAAATCCATCTTTAAACGGCAGCAAGCATTCCGATTCAAATGGCAATGGGACCCAAACATGTGGCGCTGGGGATTGCAGTTTTTATTACAATGCCGCCGGTCTAAAATGAAGGAAAATACTCTGCGGAAGCATACTCTTAGTGTTTATTCTCAAAAACTATTTCAAAAGCTTACGAATGAACTTGAAATTGATTACCATCAAAATCGAAAGGGACTTATATATATTTTCAGAACACCTGAATCATTTTTAGAGGGTAAAGCGAAGATGGAAATTTTGATGGATAACATGGAAAACCTTCAATTGCTTTCTACAGAAGAACTCCTTGCAAAGGAGCCTTCTCTTAAGAACATGGAATCTCCTCCTGCAGGTGGGATTTACTGTCCCACCGATGAATCAGGTTGCTGTCATGATTTTACCACTGCTTTGGCTGCACTTTGTGAAAAAAAAGGTGTCCGGTTTCACTATAACACGAAGGTAGAATCTTTTCAATGCAACGAAAGAAAACTCAAAGTAATTAACACAGATAAAAGGGAATTTGAAACGGATGTCTGCGTCATGGCGTTGGCAGCATACAGCCCCCTGATGGCAAAAAAGGCAGGAGATTATCTCCCCATTTATCCCGTTAAAGGAAATTCGTTAACTGTCCCCATTTTGGATACTGAAAAGGCTCCTGACCATAGTGGTATTGATGAAGATAATCTCTTAGCATTCTCCATGATGGGGGATAAAATCCGCTTTACTTCAGTGGCAGAAATTTCCGGTTATGATACTTCCTGTACTCCTGCTGATTTTACTGCAATGACTCAGCAGGCAGAGTCTCTCTTTCCCGGTGCCATGGATTTCTCACATCCTGAGTATTGGGCCGGACTTCGTCCTATGACACCCAATGGAGCCCCTATTTTTGGCAGAGGAAAACTGGAAAATCTTTTCTATAATACAGGTCATGGTCATTTAGGTTGGACAATGTGTGCAGGCTCCGCAAAAATCACTGCGGATATCATTAACAATCAAGCCCCGGAAATTTCACTTGCGGGGATGACCATCGGTACGGCATGAATCTGAACCCTGCCAATTATTTTCTAAAACGCTACCACTCAGTTGATCTGCAACCGGCAACATTGAAAAGACTGTTGAACTGGTGGTTCCCTTTTTTGGTGAATCGTATCCGTATTGTAAAAATTGCTGAAGACTTTACCACTATGAATGTGAAACTCATACATTCTTTCTGGAATCGTAATCCCAATAAATCTGTCTGGGGCGGTTCTATAGCCTCTGCACTTGATCCTTTTTTCCCTATTTTGCTGAAACAAATTATCCTACGGAAAGGTATCCCAACTGATTTTTATTCAAAAGCTGTTCAGGTAAAGTTTATCAAAATGGTTAAATCTGATATCAGCTTTGACTTTCATATAACCGCAAAAGAAATTGAAAAGGCATTGACTGCCTTGAAGAATCAGGGTAAGTACGACGATTGGCATGAAATTGAGGGAATTGATTCGGAAGGTAAAGTATGTGTTAAAGGCAGAGTGCAGGTGTTTTTGCGGAAAAGAAAATCAGAATAATTTTTATAATAATAATTAATCCTACCTAATTTTTCACCCATGACTGAATACACGGAACTCTTTTTCACTCTCATTCAAAACTCTATAGTGCAGGCAGTCCTGTTTATTGTAGGCTCTCTGGTAGTTGCAAAATTCGCTGACTGGGCAATCAGTTCCATCCTGTCACGCCTAGCAGATCGAACCAAAAGTTCTATTGATGACCGCATCATCCAAATTCTGCACCGCCCCGTTTATTACAGCATTCTTTTTGTTGGATTGGGCATTTCTGCACAACTCTTTAATCTGCCTGAAATTATTACCTTTGTATTGTTGGGAGCCTTTAAGTCCATTGCCATAATTATTTGGTCATTGGCATTGTTTCAGGCATTTGTCCATTTTATCAACTGGTACAGCCGTCATAGTAAAAAGGATAGTATTGTACAGGCCCACACCTTACCCATATTCGACAATGTGGGTAAAGTCATCCTTTTCATGCTTGCTCTGTACTTCATTTTCATCAGTTGGAAAATAGATGTTACAGGCTGGTTGGCATCCACCACTATACTGGCAGCTATATTGGGTTTTGCCGCTAAGGATACTGTTGCCAATCTCTTCGCAGGATTTTTCATCATGGCAGATACACCCTATAAACCAGGGGACTATATTAATTTAGATGGTGGCGAACGAGGCTATGTAAAAACCATTGGACTGCGCAGTACACGGATCATGACACGGGATGACATTGAAATCACCCTGCCTAATTCCCTCATTGCCAATTCAAAAATCATTAATGAAAGCGGTGGTCCTGTTGAAGGGGAGAGAGTACGCATTACAATTTCAGTAGCCTACGGTTCTGATATTGACGAAGTACGCAACCTGCTAATGGACATTGCCAAAGAAAATGAAAATGTCTGCAAGCGTCCTGGACCCAGAGTGCGGTTCCGATCTTTTGGTGATTCGGGACTAATCTTTCAGCAATTATTCTGGATAGATAAACCAGCAGATCGGGGTAGAATTACAGATGAAGTGAACTCCACCATCTATAAACGCTTCATAGAAGAAGGCATCGAAATTCCTTATCCTCAGCGTACCCTCCATATTCAGTCTGCTGACTTGGAAAAACTTAAATCCTAATTTTCTCCAACCCTGATCCGTTGGGATGAAATCTCATTTCTATCTTGATCCTGAGATAGTATTTCTCAATCATGGCTCTTTTGGTGCAGTGCCAAAAGTTGTGTATGCTGATCTTTGGCATTGGCAGAAAAAAATGGAGATGGATTCAGTACAATTTTTAGAGAATGTTTTCCCGCTGTTGGCAAAGTCCCGAAGAGTGTTAGGTGAATTTGTAGGTTGCAATTGTGATGATCTGGTGTACTGTCCCAATCCCACACATGCAGTGAATGCCGTGGCTCGTTCCCTTGATCTGAAGCCAGGTGAAGAGGTGCTCAGTACCAACCATATCTACGGTGCACTTGATTATACCTGGAGTCATATTTGCAGCGAAAAGGGAGCTAAATTTATCAAAGCTGAAATTCCCCTGCCCATTTCGTCAAATGAAGAATTTTTAGACATTTTTCTTAATGGTTGCAATGAGCGGACGAAACTCATTTTTATCAGTCACCTCACTAGCATGACGGCATGTCGTTTCCCCATTGAAGAAATCATGACATTTGCACATGAAAGAGGTATTTCTGTTTTTATTGACGGTGCCCATATCCCGGGGCATTTCCCTTTAGAAATTTCAGAATTGAATCCCGATTTTTATACGGGAGCTTGCCATAAATGGATGTGTGCTCCCAAGGGAACTTCCTTTCTCTATGTGAAAAAAGAATTACAGAATAAGATTGATCCGCCGGTAATCAGTTGGGGTTGGAAAACGGACCTGAGTGATGGTTCCCGATTCTTAAATAAACATGAATGGCAGGGAACCCGTGATATGACTCCCTTTCTCACCGTCCCATCAGCTATCAGCTTTATGCAGGAAAATGATTGGGAATCTCACGCTGAAGTAAACCGTAATCTTGTTAGGGAAACCCGCAGGCAAATTCTTGACATAACAGGAACGAAGGCAATCTGCCCGGACAGTTGGCTTGGGCAAATGGCATCCATTCCGCTACCTATTTCAGATGCACAGAACTTTAAGCGGCAACTACGAGACAAATATAAAATACAAGTGCCCGTTTTTGAATGGGAAGGTGAAAATTATCTGCGGTTTTCCTTCCACCTTTATAATACTGAAGAAGATGCACAGCGTCTCATTGAAGCAATACGGCAATTACAGTCATGAAATACCGCTTACCTCTGTTACTGTCTGCGGCCATGTTTGCAGTGAGTACCTCACCCATTATTGCCCGCTATCTTGCTGAGGTGCCTGCAGTGGCAATCTCCTTTTGGCGCATGGCAATTGGAGCATCAATTTTATGGCTGTGGAGTTCTGCCAACCCACAGCAGTCTTTAACACCAAAACAGCGTAACAGAACCATATTGGCAGGATTTTTTTTGGGTATCCATTTTGCTCTGTTTTTTGCTGCCATTAAATTAACCACCATTGCGAATGCTACCTTCTTAGGGACCCTGGCTCCTGTCTTTACCTTTTTCATTGAGAAATATTTTTTCAAGCGCCAGCATACCCGCGGTATGATCTTTGGTTTAGCTGTTGCCATTACGGGAGCATTTATCATTGTGGCTAATCAATTTAACTTTTCCAGCAATTTCACTTTAGGGAATATCCTTGCGCTTTTATGTTCTCTTTTTATTGCCATGGCTTTTATCATTTCAGAAAATGTAAGGAAATCTACCGGAACCATCAGTTACTCCCGTACTCTGTTTACCTCTGCAGCAATTACCCTCATCGGTATATCAATTATTACAAATGACCCATTGACTGGTTTCTCTGCCCGTGAATTTGGGGGATTGTTTTTACTGGGTCTCATTCCCACGATTTTCGGTCATGGAATCATGTACCATGCAGTGGGATTCGCTTCGCCTACCATTGTGACTTCTGCTCCCTTAGGAGAACCTGTCATCGCAACTATATTTGCCTATTTCCTGTTTAGTGAACCTGTTGGGTTTTCTGTAATTTTAGGTGGAGGATTCACCTTATTGGGATTATTAATATTGATAAGAAATAAAGGGTAGTCAATTTCTAAAACTGTGGGGCAGATTTACCTCATAGATTGCTCATTTGCTGTTGGATTTCAACTCTTAACCCTCCTAGCATTGTGGAAAAAGTGAAATATGCAATTTGCAGGCTTGTGAACTATTAGGAGGGTATACCAGATTGGGTTATTTATAGTCAAATATTTAAACAATTATTCAGCTAAAATAAAGAAAGTGACCTAGGTCAAAATTCACAAATTTAAAAGCATATAGATTTATGCTGTAAGTCAATGAACAATCCTGTTCACCTACATGACTTACTCCTCAGAATTCCTGCAATTGGCTTTGATGAACGGTATGGCTCCCCTTTAAAGGGGAGCCATTTTTTTGGGGAAAAGAAAAACCCCGCATAAACGGGGTTTTCGTCTCCTCCTCATGGAAAAGTAATATGGCCTGAACTTTTTCTCCCTCAAAAGATAGCTTAAATATTTGTCTCATACCATACAAAAAAATCAAAAAACCATATCAACCTACATAATTATTTTTTGTAGGTGTTTGTCCTACAAGATATGTAGAGCTATTTCAGATTACCTGCAAGTAAATTATGCTCCGTTTTTTTACATTTAATTTTAACTGAAAGGAAAAACATTGAATCCACACTTATCCATGCGCTCTGGTAACCCGGCTTTATCAGCACAAACCTTTAAAAATGCTGAATATGCCGCCGGAGAAAAAATGACCATTGAAGGAACCGTTAATAAAACAGCCCTGTCTCTTCTTCTCCTCATGGCAACAGCTTCTTATACCTGGACCAATCCCTCACCGGCTCTCATGATGCTGGGAATGATTGGAGGATTTATCCTGGCATTGGTTACTGTCTTTAAAAAAACCTGGGCACCCTACACCGTTTCAGGATATGCTTTGTTAAAAGGACTTGCTTTGGGTGGCATTTCCCACATCTTTGAAGCACAATATCCGGGAATTGTCAGCCAGGCAGTATTTCTCACCTTTGGTATTCTGGCGGCTCTTCTCCTCGCTTATAAGTCTGGTTTAATTAAACCCACCGAAAATTTTAAACTTGGTGTATTTGCAGCCACCGGCGGAATCGCTATCATGTATCTCATTAGTTTTGTCATGAGTTTCTTTGATTCGGGACTTTCTATTATGAATCCCGCTAATGCCTCCATGTTCAGTATCGGTTTCAGTATTTTTGTTGTTATTATTGCGTCATTAAATCTGGTATTGGATTTTGATTTCATTGAGGAAGGTGCAGAAATAGGAGCTCCTAAATACATGGAATGGTACGGAGCTTTTGGGTTGCTGGTAACCCTCATCTGGCTTTATCTGGAGATTCTGAGGCTGTTGGCAAAATTGCAGTCCCGCCGCAACTAACTAATGACTGACATTGTTGTCAGGGTGGTGGACTGCCATGTGTTTCGAATGGTGGAAAGTACTCCTCTTTACCTCCTACTTAAACGCTCTCAAAATCAGATGTACCCAAATATCTGGCAATGTGTCACCGGTAAAATAGAACAAGGTGAGAAGCCCCATGAAGCCGCCTTGCGTGAGTTAAAGGAGGAAACAAGTTTAACCCCTATAAATTTGTGGACTGTAGATCAGGTGAATCATTTTTTTGAAGCTGAACAGAATCGGATGAATATTATACCCGTATTTGCTGTGGAAGTGGATTCTGCATCCATTAAAATGTCACCTGAACATACAGAATATAAATGGTGTTCAGTAAAAGAAGGAGAAAAACTCCTCCTATGGAATCAGCAAAAGAAAGGATTAAAAGTACTACATCAGATGATAATAGAAAAATCTGAAAAACTCGCTTTGTCTCAAATTTCGATTTAGAAATATGGTATGTAAATCCAAAGGATAGATAGATCCAATGGGTTTTTAACAGAAATTACTAAATAGTGTTCCACCATCGCCCACTTAAAACATTTTTGGTTGAATTTC
>JASLLI010000036.1 GCA_030747125.1 Fidelibacterota bacterium
TCCTGAAATGAATAACTATCATTCAGGCCCCTTTGCTTTTGAATTGAATGAATTATTTCCAAACCCATTTAACCCCAGTACGGAAATTCAATTTTCAGTACCACGGGATGAATTTGTGAGACTTTCTGCATTTGATGTGCGGGGGAAAGAAGTAGATCTCATTTTTGAAGGTATGCAGTCTGCAGGTGTGCATCATTATAATTGGGATGCCGGAAATCTGCCCTCTGGAGTGTACTATGTTCGGTTGCAGGCAGGCAGTAATATAAAAACTCAAAAAGCATTATTAGTTAAATAACCATAATTGGGGAGTAAATCCCCTGTAATAAATTCCTTAATAGAGCAACTTTGAAATTATACCTCATTGGAGCAGTATTCCTATCCGGACTCCTCTTGGGAGCATATAAGGAAGGGGATACCATTTCCCTTGACCATCAGAACATGGAATTTGGATACTGCTATCCTGAATCTGATATTGGTAATACTTTTAAATTATCAGATTATAATGGTGAGCTAAATGGCGGAAATTACAAAGTAATTCTGATGGAGATGAGTGCTACCTGGTGAGGTCCCTGTTACGATGGTATCCCGGAGGGTGAAGAAATATATCAGCATTGGAAGGATAACCCTTCCGTCAAAATAATTCATTTTTTAGATGATATGAATCAACCTTATAGCTGTACCGACTGGGGTGAAGGAGGAAATTTAAATATACCCCCTATAATTGATGGTGACCAATCGGCGGTCAAAGTTATTGATTGGTTTGAAAATACTAATACTAACAAATATCCATTAGCAGTATTTATTGACCATGAGATGAAGATTTTCCAAATTATAGAAGAAAGTCCAACCGAAGGTGATACAAAAATAATAATTGACTTACTTCTAGAAAATGTTCCCGATTCCGGAGGTACTTTGGGTATTGAGGAGGCGGAAGAGTATCAATTGCATCGTATTTACCCCAATCCATTTAATCCCGTTTTGAATGTAGATTTTCAATTAGAAAAGAGTGGGTTAACGAAGGTAGAAGTATATGATCTTCAGGGAAACCAAGTTGATGTGGTTTATAGTGGCTTTTTACAAAGTGGCAATCATAATTTTAGCTGGGATGTAGAGGAACACCCATCAGGAACTTATTTTGTTTCCCTGATTTCAGGTGAATCAAAAATTACCACTTCTGTTGTCTTATTAAAATAGCGGAATAATGTGACCTAGATCACAGAGGAGAATTACACTTTTATTATTAGAAGAGAAAAGTAATAAATTTGCAAAATATATTACACTATAATTGAGGGAGAAGGACACAAATGTTAAAAAGAACACTATTGATATTTTCTATCTGCACTGCCATGTTTGCCAGTGTGTATGATGTTGGCGATTATGTAAGCAGTGCACATCAAAACATTACCAAATCAACCTGCTATGCAGGAAATGATTATACTGTTGGAGAAAACTGGAAGTTGGCAGACTGGAATGGCGCCACCAATGGTGGTCATCATACGGTAATATTTATTGAAATGTCTGCGACTTGGTGACCTTCCTGCTATACAGCACTCAATGGGCCGGGCGCCCAAGAGCATAATGATTACGAAGACAATGACCATGTTAAATTTATGGTAGCTTTAGCTGATTTAAATCAACCTTACTCATGTACTCAATGGGGGAATGTGCCTGATGGCGGTGCAGCACAAATTGTTCACGATACAAGTTCAGAGGTTTGGAGTTGGTTTGAATCAGGAGGTGCAGTTCCAAGTACAGTATGGATTACCCATGAAATGAAGGTCTATGATATGATGAACAATGCTGGAAGCTGGTCCATCGGTTCACGCATTGATGCTATGTTGGAAGATTGTGGCACCCTTTGTGAAGGTGGTGGTTGCTCCAATGCCATTGGAGATACTAATGAAGATTCCATTTTAAATATTCAAGATCTGATAACTATGGTAAACCATATTCTCAGTAGCTCTCCTCTTGAAGGATGTGGTTTGGATGCTGCTGATATGAATGCTGATGGAATCATTAATATTCAGGATCTTATCAGTCTGGTTAATGCCATTTTAGGATCAGGCAGAATCGCTGTTGCAGATGGACAGAAATCCGCTTTGGTTGATGCTGTCATTCAAGATGGTGAATTGCTCATAAAAATAAAGTCAGAAACTGCGATTGCAGGAATTGAATTATCTGTAGATGCTGATGAAGCATTAAATATTTCTTTGGATTCTGCGGAAAAAGTGGAAGAAAAATCTAATTTTGCAGACGGCGTACATAAGTATTTGGTATATACACTGCACCAAAGCCCTGTTGCAGCTGAAACTGCTGTGATCCGGATTGCAGAAAACAGCAATATCACCCTGGATGACATCTCAATTACTTTGGCTGCCATGGATGGTGACAAGATTGAAATTTCTCAGGCGAATGCTAATGGTATATATGAGAAAGAAAAACTACAGTTTGCCATAAACTCAATTTATCCAAATCCATTCAATCCTGTAGCTGAGGTGAATTTTGAACTTCCTGCAGATGGCTATATGAAAATGGTAGCCTTTGATATCACTGGTCGTGAAGTTGATGTGATTGAGGAAGGAATAAAGCAGTCAGGCAATTATTCAGCACAATGGAATGCAAGCAGTCTGCCTTCCGGTGTTTATTATATCCAACTTCAGGCTGAAGGATATTCTGTTCAGATTCAAAAAGCAGTCCTCATTAAGTAGGAAAAATTGAAGGGAGAGGAGCCTGGGCTCCTCTCCTTTTTTTATTTATGCAATATTATCTTATCTTCATTACAATTTTATTTTTCCCCCTGTATTCTGCTGAATATGATGTGGGAGATACAGTGGATTTAGATGATCAATCCCAAAGATTTTCTGTATGTAATGGTGAATATACTTCCTCGGATTTAGGCTTAGAGGATTTTAACGGTGATCTTAATGGCGGACATTATTTTGTCACTTGGTTTGATATATCTGCCACCTGGTGACCAGCTTGTAAAACCCTTGCTGAGGGTCCGGTAGGTTCCGTAGATAATGAATGGTATGACAATCCCAATGTGGCCCTGTTTACTTCTCTCTCAGATTTAAATCAACCCTATACCTGTGCCCAGTGGGGAAACCTGGGTAATGGAAATCACGAACCTCTTATTGTTCATGACCCCTCTTATAAATTTATGGGGTGGTTCGGCTGTTGTGATGCCCAGGAAGGCTGGCCCAGCACTACCTTTCTTACAGAGAATATGCAGGTTCATTTTAAGGGTAATTATTTAGGAGCTTCAGAAATTAATTATATTATCGAGCAAATGCTGGATAATTGCGGTGATGATTGTGTTGCCATACCACCTATGGCATTGTTTGCCTATGAGTTTGATGGATTGACTGTCACTTTTATTGATTTATCTGTTGGAGAAACATCCTCTATCATTGACTGGCAATGGAATTTTGGCGACGGAAGTACCAGTAATGAGCAATTTCCTGTTCATGATTATAGTGAACCGGGAACTTACTATGTTACTTTAGATGTGGTAGATAACTATGGTGTTCCGGGAATTCAATATTGGGAATATATCACTTTAGAGGGAGAGTCAACATGCGAAGCAGAGTCAGGGGATGTAACCGGTGATGCAGTTGTCAATATTCTGGATATTGTACAGGTAGCCAATTACATTTTAGGGGTGAGTACACCAGCCTATGCCTGTGCTGCGGATATCTCCGGGGATGGAATGGTAAATATTTTAGATATTGTTCAAATCGCCAACTATATTCTGGATAATAGTTAATAGTTCAATATTGACATGCAGGTGAAAAGGGGAGTGATCCCCTTTTTTATTTTACAGGCGGATTTTCTCTTTTTAAATTTCTCATACTGGAAGACAGTAAAATTGGGGAATCGTTCAACGGCAGGACAGCGGACTCTGACTCCGTCAATCTAGGTTCGAATCCTAGTTCCCCAGCGAAAATTGATACTATTTACCTAACAGCATAGAGTTTTCGAAAGTATCAATTTTCAACATATTTCTTTCCAATTGAACTCTGTATACAATATATGAAAATCCGCTGCAAATGGGCCTCTTCAAATCCTGAGTTGGCAACATACCATGATGAAGAATGGGGGGTACCCATACTTGATGACAATATGTTATTCGAACATCTGTCTTTAGGCGGGGCACAGGCAGGGTTGTCCTGGCTTACCGTTTTAAAAAGACGGGAAGGGTATCGCAGGGCATTTGCTTCTTTTGATGCAGAGGTTGTATCCCGGTATTCGGAGAAAAAAATTGAAAAATTATTGTTAGATCCGGGAATTATTCGAAATAGATTGAAGGTACAATCTGTAGTCCATAACGCAGACCATGTTAAAGAAATTGTGAAGGAATATGGTAGTTTGGAGAAGTATTTATGGCAATTCACAAGAGGAAAAACGATTCACAATGCCTGGAAGAGTGAAAGTGATTTGCCGGTGAGTACTTTAGAATCTGATGCCATGAGCAAAGATTTAAACAAAAGGGGTTTTAAATTTACAGGAACTACTATCTGCTACGCGTTTATGCAGGCAGTGGGAATGGTGAATGACCATACAATAGATTGTTTTAGATATAAGGAGTTAAATACTTAATCAATGGTAATTAAGAAAAATTTTGTAAATATTTTAAGGTGGGGATTGCGGTTTCACGGGTCTTCCCATTTAATTGAAGTATTTTCTGCTATCGGGGAGGAAGCGTATATCACCGCAACCATTGCATTTATTTTCATTTGTGTTGAAATACTTGCGAGTTTTTTTATACCCCATGAACATGTCCATTTTAAGGGCTTCAAAACGGAAGTGCATGAACATTGTGAAGATGAAGAAAAGGCATAATCTCTTTGTAACATGGTGGAATTACCGTCGTAAATTTAAGTCCTTGTAAAAAGCTTTTATTGCTGTTTGCTTTTAGCTATTAGTAAGCCTAAATTGCGAACAACAAATAGCCATGGCTAACTGCTAAAAATGCACCCATAGCTCAACTGGATAGAGCGTCTGGCTACGGACCAGGAGGTTTGGGGTTCGAATCCCTATGGGTGTACTTAGTTTGAAATTTGAAATTCGGTAATTGGAATCCGGGGATCGGTATTCGGGGATCGGTAATCGGTAATCGGGTTACAAGTTTCAAGATTACTACTCGTAACAAAGTGAAGAGTAGCAATAATTTCCAAGACGCCCCAATTGTCAATCCGCAATCTGAAATCCGAAATTTGGAAATTCCATTCACCATTACTTCTAAACCAATAACTATAAACTGAATTTTTTTTCCAATTGTATTTTATCATTTAACCCCAACAGCAAAAGGGTATCGGTAAACTGCAATTCTCCAGTTTACCATTTATAATTTATAATTAACAATTTAAGTTAATTTTCCCCATGCGTTTTCCCTTGCTATTGGGACTTATCCTCATGCTTTTCTCCTGCGAAGAAACACCGCTACCTCCTCCCATTGAAGAAGAGGAAGAGGTAATATTACCTGACCTTGCTCCCCCCATTATTAAATGGGTGAAACCATGCTTTGATGAAGTGGTAAGAGATATCGTTCACATTCAATGCAAAGCATTAGACTCCAGCGGTATTTATGGTACGGTGTTGGTTGTGGACAGTCTCCAGCCGGGGTACCTGGGAATTGCTGTTTCTGATTCTCTCTTCGAATTTTACTGGGATGTATCTTCCAAGGAGAACGGTTCTGTTCATCATCTGAACATTTTTGCAGAGGATAAAGCCGGTAATGACACTTCGGGACAGGCAATACGAGTTATTGTTGATAACACCCATTCCTACCCCGCTCCGGTAAATTTGATTTCCATTGACTCCATTTTTGTAGATTCAAACTTCACCGGATATACCCTTAAATGGCAACAGGCAGGTGACAATTTTTCCCGCTATATATTGCAGCGGTCAACCAAGACCGTAATGACAGGACCAGAGGAAATATTTTCCTCGGATATTCTTTCAATTTTGGAATATAATGATGAAGGAAGTTTTCCTGAAAATTTATATTATTACCGAATTGTAGTTGAAGACCTTTTTGGCAGGAAAACTCCGGGGAATATTCTATCCACATCCATGGATGATATGCCGCCTGAATGGTCAGTGCAATCTGTACAATATACGGATGCATGGATGCTGGTATCATGGAACAGTTGGGACTCACTGACCTTTCCTGATTACCACTCCCACACATTACTACATGGTACTTCCCGCCTGGGTGGTATGGACACATTAGCCGTTTTTTCAGACCCTGGAAAAAGCAGTTTTCAGTCCACCACCTTTGAACCTGCTGAGAAAAATTGGTTTTCTGTGTTAACGGCTGACAGTATGGGGCAAATTTCTATTT
Organism: Fidelibacterota bacterium; assembly: GCA_030747125.1. Lineage (GTDB taxonomy): Bacteria > Fidelibacterota > Marinisomatia > SCGC-AAA003-L08 > D37C17 > D37C17. The sequence goes on from JASLLI010000036.1 coordinate 6,347, forward strand.
CTACACCTTATATGCATCCTGAACCTCAATTTCCCGTCATTGATTCTGTCCATTATGAAAATAAGTCCTTCACTCTGCATTGGAGTACCGAACCGGAGGTGGATTTTCACCATTATGAAGTTTTGGAAACCTGGGGTGAGGACCCCTATCATCTTGCTCCTGTGGACACGATCATCATTCGAACCGATACTACCCTCACCTTAGAAAATATCCTTGAAAGTGAGTATTATCTTTATCAGATTATCACCCGTGATCAATGGCAGCTTGATTCACGGGGACCTGTTATTTTAACCAGTGCATTTTATAAATTCGATGCCAATTACGGAGGAGCTAATAATGATGTCTTCTTTGCATCCGCCCCATTTGCTTATGGATACTGGGCGGTTGGGGAGTCGTACATCGGTGGTGCAGTTGCTGTAAAGGTTGATTCATTAGGTAACATTCTCAACTCACTGTATCACGGCGTGAATGAGTCGGGGTTTAGAACGGTAAAGCGTAGAGAAAACGGAACTTTTCTCCTGGCAGGATATCAGGCAAATGGTACAAATCGAGAGGATATTTGGGTATTGAATATGACAGAAGATGGGCTCATTCTTTGGGAAAACTCCTACGGTGAAAGCTATAATGACGGGGCAAACGCTCTGGCTGAATTATCCACGGGGCAGATCGGAATTACCGGATTTACTCATTTAGATCCGGGGAACCAGGATATTTGGGTCATTCATGTAGATAAGGATGGAAATGAAAACTGGACGCGTACCTTTGGTGGTGACCAACGGGATGTGGGACATGACATTCTTCCGGCAGATGATGGAGGTATGTTCATCCTTTGTGAAACCCATTCTGTGGGAGACAGTGAAGGAGATACCTGGATACTGAAATTAGATGCAGAGGGGAATCCGAAGGACACTCTCATAATTGGTGGTGATGGATTGCAGATAGGATATGCATTCGAAAAATCAAACCTGGGTGGCTTTACCATCGCCGGAGCAGTATCAGGCAGCAACAGCGGCATCACAGACTTTGCAATTTTCAGTATTGACAGTACAGGCGAAAATTTATGGATGCGCCATTTTGGAGGGGGATTCAATGATGCAGCCTATTCTATTGTGCCTTCTGAAGATGGTTGGGTAGCGGCAGGTCAGACCTATTCATTCAGTTCGGGTCAGGGAGATATTTGGGTAATTAAGGTAGGCATGCAGGGAGAATATATCTGGGACCAGACCTTTGGTAATAATTATGATGATATTGCCCATCATATTGGCATTGCCTCCGATAAGGGGTTTATTATCAGTGGAAGTACTTATTCACCTCAATACCAGAAAAATGGTTGGCTCCTTAAGACTGATACACGCGGTAATTACCAGGGAATGGTTGAATATAAGCCCTGATACGGTAATACAAGTGTCCTGCTCGTGGAATTTTTCACTCAATAATCTAATATTTTACTATACAATTTGACTTAATATTAACGCATAGAATCTTTAATCAATTCACATCAATACTCATGACAACATTCACATATAAAATTGAAGATATGCACTGTGAGAACTGTGCGGAAAAAATTAAAAACGCATTGGAGAATCAATCCGGTGTAGAAGATTTGCAAATAGAATTAGCACATAAAACCATAATGGTCTCAGGAGAAATTTCCCCTGATTCAGTTTCCGCTTCATTAGAAGAAATTGGTTTTTATCCAAAGCAGGTTGAGAGTTAGCTCACAGCAATTGCAACAACTTGTAACGATTAGGGAGGAAATCTTCTCTATTTCCTTAAATTTATACCCGAGCCAAGGCACTTTGATTGTGCAGAATTAAACCAATCCTCTGGCAAATGATGGAGGGGCAATTGCAACTGAAAGGGAAAACTATGCGAATTCTATTATGGGTTATTATTCTTGTGACATCCATAATGTATGCAGGAGAAATTGACAAAAATGAAATTCCTGTAAACGGTCTGAACAAACAACTCATTCAACGAGATTTCGAATCTGCCTTTGGAAAAGGCTGGATTTTCAATTGGAATGAAAATGACACACCCCATCGAATTTTCGGTAAGGCAATCCCAAATACTTTCAAGGTGGAAGACCCCATCGAATCGGAATACATTGCCCGGGAATTCATAACTAATAATTCAACTTTATTTGCACTTCCTGAATCTAACCTTGAACTTTGGGTGAATGAGCAGCGTGGGAATCTGCGTTATATGATTTTTAATCAGGTATATCAAAATATTCCTGTGTGGAATGGCAGAATTGATTTCCGCTTCCGCTCAAATGGGGATCTGGTATTGATTGGACATGATGCTTACCCTTATTTAGAGGTGAATCCCCTACCATCCCTTTCACCATCACAGGCAATTTTATACTCAAAATCAGAAGTTGATTTTGACTCGTCTCTGGGGGACGAAGTAGTTGGTGATCCTGAATTATTTATCTGGGTGGATCAGGGTGAGAAACCTGTGTATCATTTAGCCTTTTTAGTGGAACTCTTTGTACATTCAACAGATCACGATGACCATGTACCGGTACACCGCTGGAAAGTTTTTGTAGATGCCCATGAGGGCAGCATCCTCGAAAAATTTGATATGGTTCGCACAGCAACTGTTGAAGGACATGTAACTGCTCCTGTAAAAGATGAACCCTACGGTGAGGCAACGGTGAGGGGTTTGCCTCATGTAAAGGTTGCTGTTTCCGGAGTTGGTAATACTTACACAGATGAAGACGGATATTATTCCATAGATATTGGAAATACTTCCCGCACCGCAACCGTTAACCTGGAAGGTGCCTACCTGAATACCAACAATAATAACGGCAGTGATGCCAGTATTACCCGCACTGTTTCGCCTGGAACTACGGAGGACTTTGACTTTGGCGGATTAAACTCCATAGCCGGAGAGAGAGATACTTATTACCATGCAAATTATATTCATGATTTTGTGAAGACGATCCATAGTGGTTTTACCGGTGGTGATTATGTCATGCCTGCTGCTGTAAATATTGGCTCGGAAGACCCCTATTGGCCCTGCAATGCCTATTGGGACTATACAGGCATTAACCTGTTTTCTGAAGGCGGGGGCTGTGCCGCTACAGATCAAATGGCGGATGTGATTTATCATGAATATGGCCACGGACTGCAGCAATTTATATATGATCCCTATTCACCTCCTTACAGCAGTTCAGGTTTAAGTGAAGGTTGTTCTGATTACTGGGCAATGACCCTAACAAATACCCCCTGTTTAGGAAATGGATTTTTCGGTGAAGGAACATGTTTAAGAGATGGGGAAAATACCCTCCAATATCCTGCTAATTCTTGTGGCGGACAAGTGCATTGTTTAGGCGAATACATTATGGGTTCCACCTGGAAAATGAGAGAAAATCTTATTGCATTACATGGGTATGAAAATGGTAAATCCATTGCGGATAATGTATTTTATTGGGCACAGACAGGCAGACCCTCAAATGATCCTGACTTTCTCACTGAAATACTTTTAGCTGACGATAATGATGGTTCCATTGAAAACGGAACACCAAATTATATGCCAATTTGCGAAGGATTTGAAGCTCATAATTTAAACTGCCCCTATGAAGGTCCCTTTGCGGATCTGGAGTTCTCCGCACCTGAATTAAATTTTGTGGTAGCCTCTGGTGAGACAGATGCACAGGAAATTCTCATCTCCAATGTGGGTGAAGCCGGTTCTGTACTTACTTTTAACTCCGGGGTATCTCCGTTCGAAGAAATTGGTGATGGACCAGATGCCTTTGGAAATTTCTGGTCAGACTCAGATATTTCCTCAGACATTTCGGTTTCCTGGGTAGATATCGAGGGCATGGGAACGCAATATACTTTCCCCCATAATGACCAGGCAGGTGCAAGTATAGACATAGGATTTGACTTTCCGTTTCTTGGTGGCAGCTATTCTCAATGTATCATCAATGCCAATGGTTGGATAGGCTTTGGTGAAGATGCTGCATCCTGGGAAAACATTGGAATTCCGTCCTCTGCAGCACCGGGGCCCGCTATTTTTGCTTTGTGGGATGATTTGAATCCGGTGAATGACCAATGTAATTCCTACTGTTCAGGAAATGTTTATCATTATAGTGATGGGGACAAGTTTGTCATCTGGTTTGATCAGGTTGCCCACTGGTGGACAAATTTTGAAGACAGCTATTACGATTTTCAGGTAGTCTTATACCCTGATGGAAAAATTGATTTGAATTATAACACCCTTACCGGTAACCACTCTGCAACTATAGGTATTCAGGATGCAGGTGGAAGCAATGGCCTTGAAGTCGCCTTTGATCAGGCGTATCTACATGACGGTTTAAGTCTTAAATTCAGTCAGGGCCCAGATTGGATTTCCGTTACACCTCCTACAGGTCAGGTTGATGCCGGCTCCTCACAATCTCTTATTGTTCAGGTAGATGCTGTCGGTTTGGATAATGGCGACTACGATGGCTTTTTGAGACTGGTAACCAGCGGTGGAAACGCGGGACTTCCTGTATCCATGACAGTAGGTGGAAGCCCATCACTACCCGGTGATATTAATAATGATACAATGGTAAATATTCAGGATATTATCCTGCTTATAAACTTCATTTTAGATGTAAATACTCCCGATTCAGAAGAATTTGCAGCCGGGGATATGAATAGTGACGGCATTTTGAATATCCAGGATATTATTTTATTGGTTAATGCAATATTGGGTTAACATTATTCAATCAGACCTACTTTTATCCTGGCTCCTGAGTTATCGGAATGAGCCACCGGCTTAAAAGTAAGGGGAAAAATTAAGGGAGATGTACACATCTCCCTTTTTTATTATATGTCCTGCGAACTGTTTTTTCCAATGAGTGAATCCGTGTAAATTATCATCCATGACAGTTAAACCTCTGCGCCGAAAACCCTTTACTCTCACTCTCATAATTTTATTGTATTCCTGCGGTGGAGACTCTGTAGAAGATATCATTGATACCTACCAGGGTGGGAATAAAAAAGTATTCGTTCGCTACCACTCTGACGAATCTGTTCTGGAGAAACATTTTTACAACAATGCCGGCGAAATGGTATATGTAGAAAGAGACAGTCTCTCTAAAAGTTTTGATTTCCAAAACTTCTTGCAAGGCTCCTGGATAATGGAGCGCATGACCGTAAATGATGAGATTGTATTTGAAAAGGATTCTGTCTATAATCCGGAAAATCCTCCCAATGTATATCTCTTTTCAAGAAAAAAATTATTGGTATCCGGACCTCAATATTCAGCAGATTATTCCATTCAGTATTTAGACAGCAGTCAAATTGAAATGGAGGGAAGATGGTCCTATGGAGTTGAGGGAGATGTCAATTTTCGATCGCAAAGAGTTAATTTTGACATAGATTATTTGCAGGTTCTTTCCTATTATTCCTTTCAATGGACAGAGTTTTTAGAAGACCCTGAAAAGGAAGAAGAAGTCATCTTCACCCGCCTTATCATTCCTCCTGTTATTGAAGAACCAGACACCTTTATAACCCCCATTTCAGACATCGAGTAACCCTGCTGTCACTGAATCTATAGCCTGGATTCGGTACCCCAAATTCACCTCTTCGGAAGGCTCCGATTATGTGACATCAGTCACATCCTAAAAATATTTTGGCGTGAATCACAAAATGCCATTTGAAACCCTCATAATATTAACCAAGCTTAAATGAGGATTTAAAAATGGCAACACAAAATAGACAATTAGTTGAAGAAATAAATCAGGCTGAATACCTGAAAGCAATCTGTAAAGAAGCACCTATGATTACCATTGGTACTCAATGTGGAGTGGGAAAATATGAGTTTAAATCATTAAGCTATCGCAACAGTGAATTGGTACTTGAGTTTTCACTCATAATGGACAATAAGCACTCTGATTCTGAGCAGATAGCATATAATTTGGGAAACCGCTGTGTATTGACAGCTGCCCAGTATTTATATGCCTATGACTACAATGCATTTGCCTGATGGAGGCAGGAGGATATAAACTGTCTGGTACCACATAGGTGGTCGGAAGGAGCCGGATAGTATTAAAAGACCTCTCAATTTTGAGAGGTCTTTTTTGTTTACTGAAATATTTAAAATCAAAATTGTAATACTTCTTAAAAAAGGTGTTAACTTTTTTAGGCGGTAAAAAGTAAAATTCAATACCCCTAAGTATCAATGGCAGGACTTATTTCAGCGGAAACCAAGGCAACATGGCAACTCAAATTATTTGGTCTGTTGAAAATTCCACTTATCTATTTCTGCAAACCCAAAATTATTCGAATTGATGATTCAGGATTGGAAGTCCGAATTAAACTCACCCGCCGGACCCGGAACCATTTAAACTCTATGTATTTTGGGGTGCTGTCAGTAGGAGCAGATGTGACAGGAGGTTTTCTCGCCATGATTAGAATCCGGGAAAGTAAATCACCCGTTGCCCTCATATTTAAAGACTTTAAAGCTGACTTTTTAAAACGGGCGGAAGGGGATGTACATTTTGCCTGTAATGATGGAAATGGAATTACGGATTTGGTGAATAAAGCAGTTCAAACAGGGGAGCGGCAAAGTATGCCCGTACATATTACTGCCACCGTACCCTCTGTTTCTGATGAACCGGTAGCCAAATTCATCCTTACCCTGTCACTGAAATTGAAGGGATGATTACAATCCTTCATTCCATTAGGATTTTTCTATATGTAGTTCTATTTTCTCAATTTCTGTTTGCCCGCACAGTAACAGTTAGAAAAATCCCTCATGAATTTAACAAGCCCGTATATCTCATGTCAATGCCCGAATCCCCAGATACCTTATTCATAGTAGAACAAAAGGGAGTAATTCAAACAACGGTATATCATCGCAAAATTTCTTCACCCTTCCTTGATATAAGGGACCGTGTGCACCAACCTCTCATGCCGGGAGATGAAAGGGGACTCCTGGGCGCTGCACTCCACCCTAATTTTCGTGAAAATGGCAGAATTTTTCTAAATTATATAGATCGGAACGACAGTACCATCATATCTGAATTTTGGGTAGATTTGACTCAATTCTCCGTGTCTGCAAATTCTGAGAAAAAAATCCTCTCTTTCAAACAACCTTACTCCAATCATAATGGGGGGCAGTTGGCCTTTGACCCGGATGGCAATCTGCTCATCAGTGTGGGCGACGGAGGATATGCAGGTGATCCCCATGAAAACGGACAAAACCCGAACACTCTATTTGGCAGCATTCTCAGGATAAATATTGATGGAAATCATCCCTATGAAATCCCAAAGGATAACCCCTTTACCGAAATTGATTCTGCCAGAAATGAAATATTTATCTACGGAGTACGCAATGCATGGCGGTTTTCCTTAGATGCTGAAAATAATGATTTGTATATTGCAGATGTGGGGCAGAGCAGTTGGGAGGAAATCCATTCCCTGCCCTGGAGTACCTCCTTTGGAGCAAACCTGGGGTGGAATATAACGGAGGGTACACATTGCTATCCGCCGGGGGTAGAATGTAGTCAAAATAATTTAGATATTCCCATTTTTGAATATCCTAATAATGCTAATTATATGAAAACCCTCATTGGCTGGGAACAGAATGATGCACAAGGCTGTTCCGTAACCGGCGGTTATGTATACAGAGGAAGTAAAATCCTCAATTTTGTAGGTCATTATTTCTTTGGTGATTATTGTACAGGGAAAATCTGGAGCTTTAGAGCGGAGGAAGGAGTAGCAGTACAATTTTCAGAATATACTATTGAAGGGCTTGAAGAAGATTTATATTTGTCATCCTTTGGTATTGACGGCAATGGAGAACTCTATATACTCAATCACAGTGGATTCGTATATAAAATTGTTTCTATAAAATGATTCGCTCCATCTTAATCGGAATTATTTTTTCCATTAGTTTATCCTGCGACATCGGTTATTCTGAAATTGAGAATGAGTGCTATTTTGATGGTGACCTCCTTTTATTAAAGCAGCTCATCCAGGAAAGCCAGACGGGGAAAAATCCACCGCCGCTGCAATTGCCTCCCTTGGAATTGGGAGCGCAAACCTGGGAAAATGGCAGACTGATTGACTTTTGCTGCTCCACCTCAACGAACACAGAATGCCGTATGCCATTTGAACTGGCAGGGAAAATTCCTCTCTCTTTGGAAAATCTCACCCATTTACGGCATTTATCCTTAGAGTCAAATGCTATGCTGGGCGTCATACCCAAGGGTATAAAAAACCTGCAAGCATTGGAATCACTTTCTCTGTCTTCTAATAATTTCAGTGGGACAATACCACGCGAATTAGGGGAGCTGAAAAATTTGAAAAAGCTTGCTCTAAACAGTAATCGGTTTTCAGGATTGCTTCCCAAAGAAATTACTCAAATGAAAAAATTGAAGTGGGTCTATATAGCATCCAATTTTTTTACAGGTAATATTCCTCCTGAAATTGGTGAATTGGAAGGAATAACTTATTTCAATGTTTCCAATAACCAATTTTCCGGTACTATCCCTCCTGCTTTGGGGAAGTTAACCAAACTTCAGTATTTAGATTTATCAGAAAATAAACTGTCTGGTGGCATACCTCCTGAGTTAGGTCAATTAAAACTATATAGATTAAATTTAGCGAGGAATCAATTAACGGGGCATATCCCCGTAGAACTTGGAAGCTTAACTGAAGTGGTTCAATTAAATGTGGCACATAACCAGTTAGAAGGAAGCCTGCCAGCATCACTGGGATATCTACCTAGACTGAAACGATTAGAAATTCACGATAATAAAATTACAGGCAGCATTCCTTTCACCTTTTCTGAGTTAACAGCTTTGGAAGAATTTCATGCAACCAATAATCAGCTTACCGGACCGCTTCCATCCGGGATATCCAATGTAGAGTATTTACACTTCGTTGATGTGAGTTTTAATCAATTATCTGGTGAAATCCCTGATGAATTATTTAATATGTCCTCCTTAGAAACCCTATACATACAAGGTAATGAATTTACAGGTGAATTGCCGTCATCAATCTGCGCCAGGGAGAAATCTCTGAAACTTCTCTTTTATGGTAATGAAATCTGTCCACCCTATCCAAAATGTTTAAAGTTTATTGGAAAGCAAAGATGTATAGACTAATGTTGTCCTTACTATTTTTGTGTACACTCTTTTTATGGGGGAGTGATTCCTATGTACTCATGGTCTCTTTTGATGGTTTTCGCCATGACTATGCTGAATGGGCTGAAACACCAAATTTTGATTCGGTAGCAACAAACGGTGTAAAAGCTGATGGCTTGATTCCTGTTTTTCCCTCCTTAACTTTTCCTAATCATTATTCAATTGCTACAGGTGCCTATGCAGGAACCCATAATATTACCGGAAATTCATTTTATGATAAATCTCTGAAGGAAAAATACAGTCTCTATGATCGTGATAAAGTAAGAGATGCCCGGTTCTATAAATCTGAACCCATTTGGGTAACCGCTGAAAAACAGGGGGTAAGAACGGCTTCCTATTTCTGGGTAGGTACGGAAGCTCCCATAAAGGGATATTTACCGTCCATTTTCAAGTATTATGATGGTGATATTCCCTTTAAAACCCGGGTGGACTCTGTCACCACCTGGTTTAGTCTTCCTGAAGACCGCAGACCGAGACTTATAATGCTTTACTTTTCAGAGCCTGATCATACAGGTCATGTGTACGGAATTGACTCCCTTAAAATAAAGACGCAGGTGGAATCTATGGATAGTCTCTTAGGGTATGTGTTAACAGAAATGAAAGATTTGGATATATCTCCAAATTTAAATATTATTATCACTTCTGACCATGGCATGACAAATGTGAGTAAGGATCGCCTGGTAATTCTTGATAATTATTTAAGCAGAATGGATGATGTATATATCAATGGCAGAGGAACTCATGTGCAGTTTGATTTGAAGAAGGGAGCAGCACCTTATAAGCAAGCCCTCGCAGAAGAATTAAGCCAAATACCCAATGCAACTAATTGGAAAAAAGATGATATCCCCCGCAGGTTTCATTTTGTGAATCAAAATACGGGGGAGTATCTGTTATTGGCAGATGAAGGATATTTTATCACAACTCAAAAGTCATTGAACGAAAGAGAGTTTACCCTGGGAGGCATGCACGGGTATGACCCCCAATTACCTTCCATGTGGGGCATTTTCTATGCTATGGGGACGGATTTAAAAACAAATTTCAAAGTTCCTGCATTTGAGAATATTCACATTTACCCCCTCGTCTGCCGATTGCTTGAAATTGAGCCCTATAAAGATGCGCCCGATGCACCACAGGGTAAAGCAGAAGTTTTAATACCTATTTTGGAGGAATAATTTATTGGACCAATTCTTTTATGCATCCGAAATTTATGATGATAAAGTCATCCTTCCCGAAGAAGAAGCTCACCATGCCCTGGTGGTACTGAGGAAACATAAAGGGGATCCTCTTCAGGTTGTAGATGGTAAAGGAAACTTATATAACTGTATCTTAGATTCCGTTGATCCTGAAAACTGTAATCTTCACATTATTGATAAACAGGAGAAATATGATGCAGTCAAACACTACATACATATTGGATTGTCTCCTCCAAAAAGTCACGATAGGGTTGAATGGTTTGTAGAAAAGGCAACGGAAATCGGGGTACAGGAAATCACTTTTATTCAAACTCAGCATTCTGAACGGGTAATGATCAAACCAAAACGCATACTGAAGCGTATTATTGCATCCATGAAACAATCTTTAAAGGCAACTCTACCGGTAATCAATGATATTATTCCGTTGTCAGAATTTATAGAAGCATCAGAGGAGGAAAATAAATTTGTGGGTTATTTAGGGGAGGAAGACAGTCCCCTCCTGTCTAAAATTGCCAATCCCGGAGAAAGATATTCTGTACTCATTGGTCCTGAAGGAGACTATTCTCCCAATGAAATAGCCGAAGTTAAAGATTTTGGATTCAAACCAGTATCATTAGGAAGAAGCCGGCTCCGTACTGAAACAGCAGGGGTTGCTACCTGCCATATATTGAATATCATCAATGAGTAAAAATATGGAATCCCATGAAAAATGGATGCAGTCTGCATTGCAAATGGCTGAGAAAGCCTATAGCTTGGGAGAAGTACCCATTGGTGCTGTAGTGGTGTATAATGATCAGATTATCGGCAGGGGATATAATCAATGTGAATCTTTAGTAGATCCTACAGCACATGCAGAGATCATTGCTATTACTTCTGCTGCAAATACCTTGAAAGATTGGCGGCTGAATGCATGCAAACTATATGTCACCAAAGAGCCTTGCCCCATGTGTGCCGGTGCTTTGATTAATGCCCGAGTGGACTTTTTGGGGTTTGGACTGTATGATGAACAGGAAGGATGCTGTGGCTCTTTGTATCAGATTTGCCGTGATCCCCGCTTTAAACATCAACTCACAGTCAAAGGTGGAATTTTAGAAAATCATTGCGAAGCCATTATTAAAGAATTTTTTGTAGCAAAACGACATTAATTTTCAATTTTTGTGATCCAAATCACAAGTACAAGTCCTCCTTATAAAATCTCTTAGGAATTATTCCCTTCTAAACTCTAAATTTGCAACTGTTTAAATTGACAGAATTAACT
>JASLLI010000037.1 GCA_030747125.1 Fidelibacterota bacterium
GTTGCAAATTCCGGGGGAACGGCATGTGCTCCCATTAAAGTGGGAACGATGTCTAAATTTGTTGACTTTGAAATTCTTTTTAATACCCGAAGAGACTTTAACTCATCCTCAACCGTTAAGCCATACCCGGATTTTGCCTCGATTGTTGTAGTTCCATGTGCTAAAAAGAAATTCATCCTTTCCTGACATTCATCAAATAGTTGATCTTCAGAGGCATTTCTCACAGCAGTTATTGAGGAGATAATCCCTCCTCCCTTTTGTGCAATTTCTTCGTAGGATTTCCCGGAAGCACGCAATTCAAACTCCGCAGCACGATTCCCGGAAAAAATTGGATGGGTATGTGAATCAATAAATCCGGGAGTGATAAGAGCACCATCTGCATCTATTTCTTCCTCTGCAGAGGATATGTTTTCGGTTATTTTTGAAATTACTCCATCTTCAATTAATAACTCAATATTAGATAGAGTATGGAGGGAATCTGAGTCAATATCCCAGGTGATCAGTGAGCCAATATTTGTTATTTTGGTTCTCACAATGAAAGACCTATGATATCATAGGTATTTTTAAATCTCGTTCTTTGGCAATGTGAACTGCTCTTTCATAACCGGCATCCACATGGCGGGCAACCCCCATCCCGGGATCATTGGTTAGCACCCTGTTTAATCGGTCTTTCATGTCAGGTGTACCATCTGCTACAATAACTACTCCCGCATGAATTGCCAATCCCATACCAACACCGCCTCCGTGGTGAACCGATGTCCAACTGGTACCTCCTGCTGTGCTAATGAGTGCATTAAGAATGGGCCAATCTGCCACTGCATCTGAGCCGTCTTTCATTGCTTCTGTTTCTCTGTTTGGGGATGCTACTGATCCTGCATCTAAATGGTCTCTGCCAATGACAATTGGTGCTGACAATTCTCCGGATGCTACCATATCGTTTATAGCTTCGCCAAAGAGGTTTCTTTCCCGATACCCCAGCCAGCAGATTCTGGCAGGTAGCCCCTGAAATTGAACTTTTTTCTGTGCCATTTTTATCCAGCGGTGTAAGGCCTCATCTTCAGGAAATAATTCTAAAACTTTAGCGTCTGTTTTATATATATCTTCAGGATCTCCTGACAAAGCTACCCAACGAAAGGGCCCCTTACCCTCACAAAACAACGGGCGGATAAACGCAGGTACAAAACCGGGGAAATCAAATGCATTCTCCACGCCTCCATGCTCCTTCGCCTGACCTCTCAAATTATTACCATAATCAAAAGTGACAGATCCTGCTTGTTGTAAATCCAGCATAGCCTGACAATGAACAGCCATGGAGTGATAACTCATTCGAATATAAGCATCAGGGTCTGATCCTCGCAGTGAAGTTGCTTCTTCAAAAGAAATTCCATGAGGGACATAACCGTTGAGTTCATCATGGGCTGAAGTCTGATCTGTGACTATTTCTGGTATGATATCCCGTTTAATGAATTCAGGAAAAATATCTGCACAATTACCCAGTAGTCCAATGGAGATAGCTTCTCCCTTCTCTTTGGCGTTCAATGCAATATCAATTGCTTCATCAAGGTTTTCTGTAGAGGTATCCAGGTATCCCGTTTCTAACCTTCGCTGAATACGATGAGGGTCCACTTCTACCGTGATATTTACGCCTTCATTCATGGTGACTGCAAGAGGTTGAGCACCTCCCATTCCTCCTAATCCACCGGTTAATGTGAGGGTTCCCTTCAAGGTCCCGTTAAAATGCTGGTTTGCCAATTCTGCTAAGGTTTCATAAGTGCCTTGCAGGATTCCCTGAGTTCCAATATAAATCCAACTGCCGGCAGTCATCTGACCATACATCATTAAGCCCTTCTTATCCAACTCTCTGAAATGCTCCCAACTTGCCCAATTAGGGACTAACATGGAATTGGAAATTAGTACCCGAGGGGAATGGGTATGAGTTTTAAATACTGCTACAGGCTTCCCTGACTGAATCAGGAGGGTCTCATCGTTTTCTAACTCTCTCAAACTATTGAGAATAGCATGATAAGATTCCCAGTTTCGGGCAGCCTTTCCCAATCCGCCATAGACTATAAGCTCTTCAGGGTTTTCTGCGTTGTCTGCATCCAGATTATTCTGAATCATGCGGAATGCTGCCTCCTGCTGCCATCCCTTACAGTTTAGGGTAGTTCCGGTAGGTGCCTTAATATTTTTTAATGGATTCATAGTCAAATTCTAAAAAGTTTCTAATCAAAAGCCGGCTGGCCTAAGGCTTCCGTTACAGGCAGAAACCAGTCAAGATTATGTTTATGGGAATCATAAGAAAATACCGATACTCCCTGAAATCCATTTAATCTTGCCAGTAAAATTTTATCGGCAGCAGATTGTGCATCCTGGTTATAGGTGGAAACACCCATTATCACAAACTGCAAGTCTTCCTGATCAAGGTGGGCTTTCATAATTTGCACTGAATTGTTGTAGTCCTTAATTTCTTTAAAATAATTCATGGGAACCACAAAATCAATAATGCCTCTTTGCACCCAATCTTTCCAGTCCTGATACCATCTGAAACGAGCTTCGATTAAGTTGGGTTTGACTGCTGCACTTAATTTAATTTCTTTTCCGGATATATAAATTTGATTAAAGACGCCTTCCACCAGATTGGTTACCGCCTGTACTCTGAACTGGTCCCAGGCAACATGCATGGAATCTACAAATTCCTGATTCCAACCAAAACGGGTAGAGATAATTCCCCTTACAATATCCCGGGGATTTATATTATAAATGTCCTCAAAATATTTCATTCCTGTCTTATTATAGCCATACATTTCATCCTGAAAACGGATATAATCCAAATGGATTCCGTCCACATTATAATTTTCGATTAGTTCAGAGTGGAGGGAAATAAGATAGGGATTCACCTCAGGGTGGATAGGCGACAAATACACGCCCTCCCACTGAGGGGATTGTGGATCAGATAATTTTATTTGGGAATCCATTTTACCATGGATATTCGCTTCTGTCCACTCTTTATTGGTATGGTAGATATGGTTTGTATTTTCAGGAGAATATTTTGAAGACCAGAGAATATAGGAATTCATCCAGGCATGAACCTCAATTCCCAATGCATGCCCCAAAGTGAGGGCATATTCAAGTGGGTCAAAATCTGGTGCAATTTTTGGATGCTTCGGTACCAGGTTGGACTCATAAAAGGCATATCCTCTGCCCCGCACCTGCAGGAAGACGATATCATATCCAGACTGATATGCATATACCAGTGCAGAATCAATCATCTCTTCTGTGTACATGCTCTCTCTCACAACCCAGAGACAGCGTTTATCTAAATCAGATAATTGACCGAAGACAATTTCATTTGGAAAAAAAAACAGGACAGTGAAAATCAAAGTCCTGTAGAATTTTTGGGTGTTTAGATTCAATTGAAAAACTTCAGTTAATCGATTTCCTAATCTTTATCTCCCTTATCCTTTTCCGAACCATCTTCATCTGCTTCTTCCACAACTACGGGAGCAATATCCACAAACTCAATTAAGGATACAGGGGCATTATCATTTTTCCGGTTATCCAATTTGATAAGTCGGGTATATCCGCCATTTCTGTCTTTATATACCGGTGCAATATCATGAATGAGGATATTAGCAATTTCTTTGCTTCTTTTACCAAGAATTCTTTTCTGAATAAGTCTGCGCCCATGTACATCATCCCGTTTTGCATAAGTAACCAGTCTTTCTACAAAGCCGCGTAATTCTTTACTTTTGGCTTCTGTTGTCTGGATTTTTTTATGAATAACCAGAGATGATGCTAAATTGCTCATCAATGCCTTACGGTGGCTGGCAGTTCTGTTAAGTTTCCGTCCTTTTTTCTGGTGGCGCATTCTTCCTACTCTTGTTCTAAGTATTGATTAACATCCATTCCGAAGTGAAGTTCCAATTCACCTAATTTTTCCTGAAGTTCAGTCAATGATTTACGACCGAAATTCTTAAATTTAAGCATTTCAGATTCTTCTTTGGATACCAATTCACTAATGGTTCTGATTCCTGCCGCCTGCAGACAATTATGACTTCTTACAGAAAGTTCCATTTCATCAATGGATTTGGTAAGAATACCTTTGATCTCTAAGGCTTCATTAATTTCTTCTTCATTCACTGCTTTAATGGCAGAAGAATCATTAAACATAAAGTATGCAAGCTGCTGGCGGGTAATACTTGCTGCATGATTGATGGCATCCTTTGGTGTTGTAGAGCCATCTGAATAGATTTCCATGGTTAGGCGTTCATGCCCCTCAGTGGAAGTTGCAATTGGCTGAACATCCCAGGATACTTTTGTTACCGGGTTAAAAATCGCATCAATGGGAATAGTCCCAATAGTATCGTCTTTTCTTTTATTTTTTATCGCAGGAGAATATCCCTTGCCTCGGGAAATTCTGATTTCAAACACCAGAGTCTTTTCTTCTGTAATTGTTGCAATGTGATGGTCAGGATTCAAAACTTCAAACATCTTGGCAACATTGCTGATATCAACCCCTGTAAATTTACAAGGACCATGCAGTTCAACTAATATTAACTCAGGGCCTTCGTCAACCATTCTGAAGCGAACATCTTTCAGATTTAAGATAATATCTGCCACATCTTCCAGAACACCGTCAATAGTGGTAAACTCATGAGCAACACCATCAATTTTAATGGAAGTGATTGCAGCTCCCGGAAGGGAGGTTAACAAGGTTCTTCTTAAAGAATTACCAATTGTTACACCGTAACCCCGGTCAAATGGTTCAGCAACCACTTTGGTATGGGTATTTGATTCTTCGATAAATTGGATATCTATATCCTGAAAATATTTATTGCTTGCCATATTATTATCTTTACCTTTTAATTATTTGGAATAAAGTTCTACTACTAACTGTTCTTCAACCGGTTCTTCAATTTGATCTCTTTCTGGAACACTGTCAAAAGTACCGGTTAATTTTGCCTTATCAAGAGAAAGCCAGGGTTTTGGGTTGTCTCCCTGAACCGTTCTCATAGATTCTTGAAATATTTCAAGTTTTTTGCTTTTATCTCTCACCTGAATCACATCTCCGGGAGACAGACTAAAGGATGGAATATTTACAATTCTGTTATTCACCAGAAAATGTTTATGGTTTACCAATTGGCGGGCACTGGAACGAGTCGGTGCTAAGCCTAACCTGTAAACCGTATTATCCAAACGGGATTCCAGCATAATCAAGAGATTATGTCCGGTAGGTCCTAATTTTGAAACAGCCTTTTTGAAATAGTTTCTGAATTGTTTTTCCAGAACACCGTATAAATATTTAATCCGTTGTTTTTCCCGCAACTGGATGCCGTAGTTGGATAGTTTACCTCTTCGTCCCTGACCATGCTGCCCGGGAGGATAACTTTTGCGGATATTCCCAAATTTTGGAGATTCAAAAACTGGGAATTCCAATCTTCTGCAAATTCTAGCTCTTGGTCCGGTATATCTTGCCATAATTTTCCTTTAGATTACACTCTTCTTTTCTTTGGAGGTCTGCATCCGTTATGAGGAATGGGTGTGACATCCATAATCGCTGTAATATTTAAACCTGCTGCTCTTAAGGCTCTCACTGCAGCTTCCCTTCCGCCTCCGGGTCCTTTAACACGAACCTCAATGGTTGCAAGTCCTAAAGCCATTGCATCTTCAGCAGCTTTCTTTGCAGCTTCAGTGGCAGCAAAAGGAGTACTCTTACGAGAACCTTTAAATCCTAAAGTGCCTGCACTGCACCATGAAATAGCATTACCAAATTTATCTGTTAAAGTAACGATGGTATTATTAAATGTAGCCTTTACAAACCCTATACCATCAGGGTCAACTTTTGTTTTTTTCTTCTTCTTTTTTGGTGCAGCCAATGAATTTCCTCTCTAATTAAATTGCTTTTTTCTTACCGGCAATGGTTTTCTTTTTCCCTTTACGGGTACGGGCATTGTTTTTTGTGTTCTGTCCGCGGGTAGGTAATCCTCTACGATGGCGCAGTCCACGGTAAGACCCAATATCCATCAATCGTTTAATGTTTCTTGAATTTTGTCCTCTCAGCTCCCCTTCTACCTGGAAAGCATCACCAATAGCGTTACGGATTGACAACAGCTGTTCCTCCGTTAATTCATGCACCCTTGTATCGGGGTTCACACCACTGGATTCTAATATTTTTGAAGAGAGGGTATGCCCGATCCCATAAATGTAAGGAAGGGCAAATTCAATTTTTTTATTTCTTGGTAAGTCTATTCCTGCAATACGAGCCAATAATCTATCTCCTATCCCTGTCTCTGTTTATGTTTTGGATTTTCACAAATCACACGAATGACACCATGGCGTTTGATCACCTGGCATTTATTACAAATCTTTTTTACTGATGCGCGTACTTTCATGATTATTTATATCTATAAGTTATTCTGCCCCGGCTCAAATCATAGGGTGATAATTCCAGTTTCACCGTATCGCCAGGAAGTATTTTAATATAATGCATTCTCATTTTACCGGATACATGAGCCAGTACTTCATGGCCGTTTTCCAATTTCACCCTGAACATTGCATTGGGCAATGTTTCAGTAATTTCACCATCTACTTCTATTGCGGCTTCTTTAGCCATTAAATTGTGAGTATCCTTGATCCTGTTTCTGTAACGGTTATCGTATGCTCAAAATGAGCTGATGGTTTTCCGTCATTGGTACAGACAGTCCAACCATCCTTTTTTGTAAAAACATCAGGTGTTCCCATATTTATCATTGGCTCAATAGCAAAACACATTCCGGCCTGAATTTTCGGTCCTTTTCCTGCTTCACCAAAATTAGGAATCTGTGGTTCTTCATGAAGTTTTGTACCAATTCCATGCCCTACCAGTTCACGCACTACTCCATATCCATGTGATTCTGCTTTGCTCTGCACTGCTGCACTGATATCACCAATGCGGTTTCCGGGTTTAACTTGTTGAATTCCTGCATCCAAACATGCTTTGGTAACTTCCATTAACTCCTTTTTTTCTGTGCTGACACTTCCCACAGCAAAAGATTTTGCATGGTCTCCATAAAACCCGTGAATATAACTGCCTACATCAATGGAAACGATTTCACCCTCAGTCAATTTTCGATCTGTCGGAATCCCGTGCACCACTTCATCTTCAATTGAGATACATAAAGTAGCAGGAAATCCATACAATCCTTTAAAACCTGGTTCTGCCCCCTTTGAGCGAATGAACTTTTCTGCTTCCCTGTCTAACTCTAAAGTAGAAACACCCGGTTCAACCATTTCTTCCATGAGGAAGAGAGTATCTCTCACTATTTGACAGGCCTGCGAAATTTTTTCAACTTCGCCGGCACTGCGGATATGTATCACTGCAGTCTATTCAGGAATCGGGAAGTTACCTTCTTCTGTCCCGACCCTTGATCTTACCTGATTTCAAAAAGCCATCGTAGTGCCGCATGAGTAACTGCGATTCAATCTGCTGCAAAGTATCCAGCGCAACACCAACGATAATTAATAAACTTGTACCACCATAAAAACTGGCTAAGGAATAATCCACATTAAAAAAACCTGATAAAAATGTGGGGAAAACTGCTATGAGTGCTAAAAATACGGATGCAGGCAGAGTGACTCTGGTTAAGATATGATCAATATAATCAGAAGTTGATTTACCGGGACGAACACCGGGAATAAATCCACCCTGCTTTTTCATATTGTCAGCCACATCCACCGGATTAAATGCTATAGCAGTGTAAAAATAAGTGAAAATAATAATTAAAAATGCAAAAAATAAGGAATAGACCACATGGGTTGGTGCAAACACTCTTACCAGCCAATCACCAAAACTGTTCCCTTGTGGAAAGAAAGAAGCGAGGGTACTGGGAATAAACATAAGAGCCTGGGCGAATATGATAGGCATAACCCCTGCAGTCAAAATTCTCAATGGGATATGTGTAGCTTGACCACCATATACTTTACGGCCCACAACCCGTTTTGCATATTGGACAGGTATTTTCCTGACTCCCGTAGTAACCGCCACAACTACAAGCGTTATAGCGAACATCAGTACCAATAATAAAATATTTTCAAATGGATTTGACAGCCCGTTTTGAATTTGAATAAACTGTGATCTGAATACACTTGGTGCTCTGGCAATAATACCAACCATAATGATCAAAGAAATTCCATTGCCTATGCCGTGGTCAGAAATCTGCTCACCCAACCACATGACAAAAATCACTCCTGTAACCATAGTGAGAATAGTAACAAAATAGAAAACAAAATTCG
Source organism: Fidelibacterota bacterium (assembly GCA_030747125.1). Taxonomy (GTDB): domain Bacteria; phylum Fidelibacterota; class Marinisomatia; order SCGC-AAA003-L08; family D37C17; genus D37C17. The sequence goes on from JASLLI010000037.1 coordinate 8,272, forward strand.
CCTCAGGAACAACGGGTCCCACATTTGTGGTTTGGCTGGAAAGAAATACAGACATTCCAATTGCCTGTAAGGAAGCTATCAACACCGTACCATAACGGGTAATTTGGATAATTTTCTTTCTGCCTTCTTCCCCTTCTTTTTGCAGCCGTTGGAAATATGGAATCACTGCCCCCAGTAACTGAATAATAATGGAAGCAGAAATGTAAGGCATAATACCCAATGCAAAAATAGAAGCCTGAGAAAAGAAACCGCCTGCAAACATATCATACAACCCAAGAAGAGAATTTGAATAGCCCTGCATCATAGCAGCCAGAGCATCTTTATCAATTCCCGGAATTGGCACCTTTCCACCTAATCTATAGACGAGGAGCAGTAATCCGGTAAAGACCAGTTTTTTCCTCAGGTCAGGTATCTTAAAAATATTGAGGAATTTCTCCATCATTTGAATATAGCTTTGCCTCCGGCCTTTTCAAGTTTTTCTACAGCTGATTTACTAAAGGAATCCGCGGTGATTTCTATAGCTTTCGTCACTTCACCATTGCCTAACACCTTTACCGGGACATCCGCTTTTTTGACAACACCCTTTTCAAAAAGGATTTCAGGGGTTACCTGATCAACCTCTAATTGAGCGATTCTTTCTAAATTCACGATTTGAACTTCTTTTCTAAAGCCATAATTAGAGAACCCTCTTTTAGGCAGCCTGCGCATAAGAGGAGTTTGTCCACCTTCAAAATGGAACTTAGCTTTAGTACCTGACCGGGATTGATACCCTTTATGCCCTTTACCTGCTGTTCTGCCCTGTCCTGTGGCATTGCCGCGTCCAATTCTTTTAGATGTACGAACGGAGCCCTTTGAAGGTGTTAATTTTCCTAAGTTCATTACACCTCCTCCACTTTTACCAAATGGCTAACAGCAGTTACCATGCCTTTAATAGCAGGAGTTTCTGTCTTAACTACCGAGCTATTCATTTTTTTCAACCCCAGAGCTGAAAGGGTATTCTTAGCTCTTTGGCGGTAACCAATAGGGGATTTTACTTGAGTAATTTTTATTTTCTTATCAGCCATTATACAAATAATTCTTTAAGGGTTACGCCTCTTTGTCGTGACACTTTTAATGGATCTCTTAAATCTCTGAGTCCCTGTTCAACAGCTTTCACCACATTAATAGCATTGGTAGAACCTGTGTTTTTTGACAGAATATTCGAGATGCCAACCTGCTCAAGTACGGCACGAACAGGACCTCCCGCAATAATACCGGTACCGGGAGATGCAGGCTTCAGCATTAATCGAACAGCACCGTACTTAATATCAATTCTGTGGGGGATTGTGCCATTAATAAGAGGAGTTCTGAAAATTCTTTTCTTCGCATTTTCCCTCGCTTTATTCACTGCAGATGCAACTTCATTGGCTTTTCCAAAGCCAATACCTACATGTCCATTTCCATCACCAACAACCACAACAGAATTAAAACGCATGCTTCTTCCGCCAGTGGTTGCCTTAGAAACCCGGTTAATACAAACTACCGTTTCCTCTTTTAATTCCAGTTCAGTTGGATTTATAAAAGTACTCACTCAATTTCTTCCTTAAATTGTAATATCAGCAGCACGCACTGCATCTGTAAATGCTTTAACCCGACCATGATATTGGTATCCGTTTCTGTCAAAAATTGCTCTTTCAATCTTAGCTTTTTTCATTTTTTCAGCAATGGATGACCCAACTATCTTGCTCTTTTCAATTTTACCATCTGCTTTTGTTATTGTGGTTTTCAATTCTTTATCTACGCTGGATGCAGAAAGGATGGTAGTGTTTTTTTCATCATCTACCAACTGGGCATAGATGTTTGTATTAGAACGGAAAACGACTAATCTGGGCAGGTTTTTTCTGTTTTTCTGCTTCAGGTTATATTTAACGCGTGCCCGTTTTTTTGCCCAACTATTATATTTATTTTTCACAACCATATTATGCTACAGCTCCGATTGACTTACCTGCTTTTCTTCTCACATATTCATCAGAATATTTGATACCTTTCCCTTTATAGGGTTCAGGCTTTCTTAACTCTCTGATATTAGCAGCAACCTGTCCAACTTCCTGCTTATTAATACCCTTTATTAAAACTGTGTTTGAATTGGGTGTTTCAAATGTAATCCCTTCAGGTTTTTCATAATAAATAGGGTGTGAAAAGCCTAAATTCAACAAAAGGAAATTTCCTTTAGAGGCATCAGCTGAATATCCCACACCTACCAGATTTAACTCTTTCTGATAACCATTCGTAACACCTTCAACCATATTGGCAATGAGTACCCGCGTTAAGCCATGGAGTTCCCTTTGTCTTTTTTCATCTGATGAGCGGGTTACCACTACTTCATTTTCTTCAATGGCAACATTTGCTTCAGAGTCAATAATTTGTGACAACTCTCCCAGCTTACCTTTTACAAAAATTTCATTGTCCATCCGGGTAATTTCTACTCCGTCAGGAATTGGTATTGGTTGTTTTCCTATATTTGACATTTCTTAAATTCTTCTCTTTACCAAACTTGGCATAATACTTCACCTCCTACCTTAAGAAGTTTTGCTTTCTTATCAGAAACGACTCCTTTTGAGGTAGACAAAATTGATACTCCCATACCATTAAGAACACGGGGAATATTATCTGTTGAAACATACCGCCTGCATCCGGGTTTGCTAAATCGCTGAATTCCATGAATTACAGGTTTCTTATTGTAATCATAATTTAAAAATATCCGCAAGGTACTCTGTTTATTATCAGGGATGAGAATAAAATCACGGATGAATTTTTCTTCCTTTAATACAAAGGAAATTCTTTTCTTTAAGTTCGATGCAGGTATATCAACCCAATTCTTCTTCGCACTTTGAGCGTTACGAATACGGGTGAGATAATCAGCAATTGGATCAGTCATTGACATAAATTTCTCCTACCAGCTGGCTTTTCTAACACCAGGGATAAATCCTTTAAGGGCCATTTCTCTGAAACAAATTCTGCAAAGCCCAAATCTTTTATAAACTGAATGCGGACGACCGCAGTTATTACAGCGGGTATATTTCCTTGTTGAAAACTTTGGTTTTTTTTGAGCTTTTACAATGAGTGCTTTTCTTGCCATTATGCTTCAGCGCCTTCTTCTACTTTTTTTCTCTTTTGGCGAATGGGAAGTCCCAGAGATACCAACAATTCATAGGCTTCTTCATCCGTTTGTCCCGTGGTCACTATAGAGATATTTAATCCACGGATATTATTCACTTTATCATAGTTGATTTCAGGGAATATAATTTGTTCATTCACTCCAAAATTATAATTTCCCCTGCCATCAAACCCTTTGTTTGGCAATCCTCTAAAATCCCGGATTCTGGGAGATGCAACAGAAATGAATCTATCAAGGAATTCATACATTCTGTCAGAGCGCAATGTCACTCTTGTCCCCACAGGATCACCTTCACGAATCTTAAAATTTGAAATAGCATTTTTGGCACGGGTTACCACAGCTTTCTGGCCTGCAATAGTTGACAGCTCTTCAACGCCGGAAGTGAGCCAGTTTGCATGATCTTTGGCATCCCCAATTCCCATATTTAATACTATTTTTTCCAGTTTAGGAACCCGCATGACATTTTTTATTCCGAGACGGTCCGCAATGAATTGCTGAACCACTTCATTATATTTTTTTAACAGGCGGGGTTGATATTCAGATTTCTTTGCCATAGTTAGTTAATTACTTCACCTGTACTTTTTGCAATTTTAACTTTTCTTCCATCGTCCAGAGTTTTATATCCCACGCGGGTTGGACTATCACCGGCAACCAACATAAGATTTGAAATATGGATGGAGGCTTCTTTCTCTATAATTCCACCCTGTGGATTGTCCTGGGTTGGGCGTGCATGCTTCTTCACTATATTCACCCCTTCAACAACGACACGGTCTTTATCCAAGAACACCTTAATCACCCGGCCCTGTTTACCAGAATCACTTCCGGTAATAACTTTAACGATGTCACCTTTTTTAATTTTCATTTTTATAATACCTCTGGGGCGAGAGACAGAATTTTCATAAATCTCTTTTCCCTCAATTCTCTTGCAACCGGCCCAAACACACGAGTTCCCTTTGGTTCCTGTTGGCCATCAATTAAGACAGCGGCATTATCATCAAAACGGATATAAGACCCGTCTCTTCTGCGGCGTTCTTTTTTTGTTCTCACTACTACCGCATGGGAAATTTCTCCCTTTTTTACCACACCGCCTGGAATTGCTTTCTTAACAGATACGATGATGGTATCACCAACATGTGCATAACGCCTTCCCGTTCCACCAACTACCCGAATACATTGGATAACCTTTGCACCTGTGTTATCTGCTACTTTTAGTTTTGTTTCCTGTTGAATCATTGATCTTTAAATCTCTACTGCGCTTTCTTCAACTTTGTTCAATCTCCACCTTTTCAATTTGCTTTTCGGCCTGCATTCCATAATGCTGACCACATCGCCGGTATTGCAAAGGTTTTCAGGGTCATGAACATAATATTTTTTAGACTGGGTCACATATTTTTTATAAATAGGATGAGGGCCACGGGTATCAATTTGCACTACAGCTGTTTTGTCCATTTTGGACTCAAGCACACGACCGGTAAGTTGTTTTCTGTTGTCTTTAGCCAATCTTAATTTCCTCTTTTCCCTAATTCAAATTCCCTGATCACGGTTTTCACCTGGGCTATTTCTTTCTTCAATAAACTGATAGCCTGAGGATGCTCTAATTGTTGCAATGCCTTTTGAAATCGAAGATTCACAAGAGCTTCCTGATTATCTTTCAGTTTCTTATTCAATTCATCCTGGCCTAATTTATTTAATTCACTTTTTTTCACGGTGAGTTCCTTAATTACCTAATTCCCGTCTTCCTACCGTTTTCGTCTTGATAGGAAGCTTATAGGAACACTGTCTGAATGTTTCTTCAGCTGCTTTTTCATCTAACCCTTCAATCTCAAACAGAATTCTCCCCGGTTTTACCACAGCAACCCAATATTCAGGTGATCCCTTTCCCTTGCCCATTCTTGTCTCTGCAGGCTTTTTGGTAATGGATTTATCGGGGAAAATCCGTATCCACATTCTGCCTACCTTTCTCACCTTTCTTGAAATGGTGATACGGGCAGATTCGATCTGTCTGCTGGTGATCCATCCTGATTCTAAAGCCTTTAAACCATAGGAGCCAAAAGACACATAGTCACCGGAATTTGCCATTCCTTTTCTACGTCCCTTCTGCGTTTTTCTGTATTTAATTTTTCTTGGAGCTAACACAATCTGTACCTGTTAATTTCTTTTTTCACCTGTATAAATCCAAACTTTTACACCAATAATACCATAGGATGTATGAGATTCAGTCAAGGTATAATCAATATCTGCTCTCAGGGTATGCAGAGGCACCCTTCCTTCACGGTATGTTTCGGATCGAGCAATTTCATTACCATTTAGTCTTCCGGAAACACAGATTCTTATACCTTCAGCCCCCATACTCATGGTAGATTGAATGGCTTTTTTCACAGCGCGGCGGTAATTCACCTTTTTCTCAAGCTGCTGAGCAATATTTTGACCAACCAACTCAGCCCTCAAACCTGGGCGCTTGATCTCAGATACATTGATATTAACATTATAGCCCATGTACTTTTTCAATTCTGCCTTCAGCGCTTCAACTTCAGAACCGCCTCGACCAATGACAATTCCCGGACGAGCTGTATGAATAGTAACAGTTACCCGCTTGGGAGTTCTAGAAATTTCTATTCTAGATATACTGGCATGGTTTAATCTGTTCTTCATATAATTTCTGAGAATTATATCTTCATGCAGCTTGTCCGCATAATTTTTTTCATCAAACCAAACAGAGTCCCAACTCCGGTTGATCCCTAATCTAAGTCCTATTGGATTGGTTTTCTGTCCCAAAATTATCCTCGTTTAATTCTTTTCATCTGAAATTACAATCGTTAATTGGCTGGTACGTTTTAATATACGCGTTGCCCTTCCCATAGCCGCAGGGCGGAACCTTTTCATTGTAGGCCCCTGATTAATAAATGCCTCTTTAATATATAAATTATCTGCATCAAAACTTTCTTCTGAATTTTGCAGATTAGCTACTGCAGAAGAAATGGTTTTGTGTATATTCTTTGCAGCTACCTTATTGGTGAAACTTAATAAATTCAACGCATCATTCACTTTTGCATTTCTTACTTCATCCAGAACCAATCTTACTTTTTTTGCAGACTGACGAATATCCATTTTTGAAATTGCTTCCATATTACGCCTTTCTGTCTCCTGAATGCTGCCTGAATACTCTGGTGGGAGAAAATTCACCCAACTTATGCCCTACCATGTTTTCTGATACATATACAGGAATAAATTTATTTCCATTATGAACAGCAAAGGTATGCCCAACAAAAATGGGAGAAATGGTAGATCTTCTGGACCAGGTCTTAATTACTTTTTTCTTGCCACCCTGCCCCATGTCTTTAACTTTTTTTACCAATTTAGGATCAACGAAGGGTCCCTTTTTTAACGATCTCGGCACCTGTTATTTCCTCCTCTTCACGATATATCTGTCAGAAACTTTATTCTTTTTTCTGGTTCTGAATCCTTTTGCAGGTGTACCCCAGGGTGACACAGGATGCCTTCCGCCGGAAGTCCTGCCTTCACCACCACCATGAGGGTGATCAACAGGATTCATTGCCACTCCACGAACTTTAGGTCTCTTACCAAGCCAGCGGGAACGGCCTGCTTTACCAATGGTAATATTTTCATGGCTCTTGTTGCCTACTGTCCCTATAGTTGCCAGACAGTTTTCAGAAACCATTCTCATCTCACCGGATGGGAGCTTAAGAGTCACCATTCCCCCTTCACTTGCCATTATCCTTGCATAAGAACCTGCAGACCTTGCCATTTGTGCACCCTTGCCAGGTTTTAATTCGATATTATGGATGAGCAAACCTTCCGGAACTTTTCCAATAGGCATAGCATTACCGTTCTTAAAAGGAATTTGACTCTCTATGGAAGAAATGACCTTATCTCCTACCTTGATACCATCAGGTGCAATAATGTATCTTTTCTCTCCATCATCATAAGCAACCAATGCAATTCGCGGTGAGCGATTTGGATCATACTCAATCGCCTCAATAATTCCGGCTGCATCAAATTTATTTCTCTTAAAATCAATGATACGATAGCGCCTCTTATGACCGCCACCTCTTCTCCGGGAGGTTATCCTGCCTAAATTATTTCTGCCACCTGACTTACGCAGGGCTGTGGTGAGTTTTCTTTCAGGCTTACTTTTAGTAATTTCCTCAAAAGTTGACACAGACATATATCTGCGGCTGGGTGTATCCGGTTTTAATTTTCTTGTAGGCATCTGTTATACATCTCCACCTAAAATATCAATTTTAAACCCATCCTGCAGGGTAACAATTGCCTTTTTCCAATTGGCGCGATTCCCATTTGTTCGCAATATTTTCCCGTTGGACCTGATGGTCATATTTTTATTTTTACCCTTAAAATTCAGGGTAGCGACTTTTTTAATCTTGACCTTAAACTTTTCTTCTATGGCCTTGGCAATTTCTAATTTATTGCTTCTCTTTTCAACCTGAAACACATATTTATTTTGAGACTCACTCAACATGGTTCCTTTTTCGCTTAATATTGGTCTGATAATTACAGGATTCACTTCTGACATCTTAATTTGATAATTGATTATTTAATAATTCAACACCGGCGGTGTCGGCAAGAATCACCTGACAATCCAGCAGATCATAGGTTGAAGCAGATCCCGCAGGGATTACACATACATCCTGAATATTCCTTGAACTGAGATACAGATTATCTTCTATCTGCCCCGTTAAAACCGTCACTTTTTTGTCAGCAATTTTCAGGTTATTTAATATTGCAGCAAATTCAGAAGTTTTTGGAGCTTCGAAACCAAATGCATCCAATACCATAAAGTTCTTTTCTGATACTTTCTGAGATAATACAGATTTACGCGCTAAATGACGAACCTTCTTGTTTACTTTTTTAGAATACTCATGCGGTTTAGGCCCGAATGCTTTCGAACCATGCACACGAGATGGATTTCTAAGCGAACCAATCCGCGCACGACCCGTCCCTTTTTGCCTCCAGGGTTTAGCACCGCTCCCGCTGACTTCAGAGCGTGTTTTACTGGAATGAGTTCCCTGACGGATTGATGCCATCTCAGAGTTAACTGCCAAATAAACACAATGTTCATTGGGAGTTACTCCAAACACATCTTCTTTAAGCTCTACTTTTTTTGAAGATTTTTTTCCTGACTTTTGATAAATATCTAATTTCATTTCTAAGTTTTACTGCTTAGCGATATAAAGTACAGAGTTGGCAGAACCGGGAACTGCACCTTTTACAAACACTAAATTTTTTTCTTTATCTACCCTCACTACTTCCAGATTTTTAACAGATGTGGTATCATTACCCATTCGACCAGCCATTCTGGTACCTGGCCAAATTCTGGAGGGGTCTGAGCCTGCACCAACGGCACCGGCCTTTCTCATTACTGAGTTTTTACCGTGAGATTTTCGGCCACCGCTAAATCCATGACGCTTCATGTGACCTGCAAAACCCTTACCCTTTGACACTCCGGACACCGTGACTAAATCACCAATCTCCAAAATACTTGATTCCACCGTCTCACCGATAGACACTTCTTTTACAGATTCAACAGGAAACTCTTTCAAATACTTCCTGGGAGAGACTTTAGCCTTTGCAAAATGTCCTTTTTCAGGCTTGGAAACATGTTTATCACTTTTATCGCCAAAGCCTAATTGGACTGCAGCATAGCCATCATTCTCCACAGATTTCACCTGCACAACTTCACAGGGACCTGCCTCTATAATTGACACGGGGTAATCTCCACCTAAATCATCGAAGATTCGGGTCATTCCCACTTTTTTTCCAATTAAATAATCCATCGCCATAATTAGGTTTTTATTTCAATATCCACACCTGCAGGCATATCTAACTGCATGAGTGCATCCACCGTTTTTGATGTAGAGTTCATCAAGTCAACAATTCTTTTATGTACTTTTATCTGAAACTGTTCTCTGGATTTTTTATCCACATGCACAGACCTGTTCACCGTATAAATGCTTCTCTTGGTAGGTAAGGGGATCGGACCCAAAACCAAAGCACCGGTATTTTTTGCAGTTTTAACAATCTTCTCCATGGATTTATCCAGAAGAATATGATCGTAAGCTTTTAATCGAATCCGAATTCTGTTCATTGCTAATCAAATACCTACTGAATAATTTCTGTTACTACACCGGCACCAACGGTATGCCCGCCTTCACGAATTGCAAAACGAAGCTCTTTCTCCATGGCTATGGGAGTAATAAGCTCAACATCTAGATTCACATTATCACCAGGCATCACCATCTCAGATCCCTCAGGCAAAATAATAGAACC
>JASLLI010000038.1 GCA_030747125.1 Fidelibacterota bacterium
AAATTCAAATAATAAAGATTATCATATGAGAAGATTCTTCTAAAAGTAATTATTTTATATCTATAATCTTGAGTATTTTAATTATAGTCGCCTGATATAGCTTGCTTCTATCCAGCCCTTTTTTCCATCAACTAATTCAATCTCAACCCAGTTATCTTGGTGGGTTTTAATATTGACTTTTAATCCTTCATGAACTTCAAACAATCGGGTTGAAAAGGTATTTGGCTCAGATCGTACCTCAACCTGGGTTTCATAAATGATTCCCAAATTTGATTCTTTACTTTTTTTAAGTGAATGTATTGAAATTAAACTGCAAATAATAAAGATAGTCAAAAACATACTTTTCAGAAATTGCAGAGATTTTCCCGGTGAGAGGGAATTAAGTAGAAAACACAAGGCAAACAAAAACATAAATCCTGCGGTAATATTTATCCAATCTGAAGAAGTAAATCTTTCCAGGAGATATACATACCATAATAAATAAAATGGGGGATCAGGCATTTCAACCCTATCTTTAACTTTCAGATTTGAAAGTTTCAGATTATACCTGGCATTTTCATGTCCCGGTGCAATTTGAAGGGCACTTTCATAAGCCCAGACGGCACCACCAGTCTTACCCTTTCTAAAATAGGCATTTCCCAGATTATAATATAGCTGAGGAGATACCCAGTTATTTTCAAGAATTGATTCAAATTCCTGAATTGCCAACTCAAACTGCCCATTACGATATGCTTCCTTTCCTGTATTATAATGGTGATTCACATTCGACTCACTCCCAAAAACAAAACTGAAGAAAAGTAAAATAATTAGGGATAACCTATTTCCAGTCATGGTGAGCCTTCGTCAATATTTCCTTTATCCTTGTTTTATCTGCCAGTGCATCCTCGCTTGAAATTGGTGCAAACCTTACCGCCTCCCCTCGGGTGAGAATATCCATCAAATTTTGTATTTCTTCTTTTGAAATTTTTTCAGAAAAACTCTGAAGAATTAGATTCTTAGAATATTCCACCGTTGAATTCCCTGTTTTATGATTGATAAAACCAACCACTGCCTGGTAAATCGCAGTATATGTCATTACAGGGTCGGAAGAGGACTGCTCTAAATCTTTTAGAGCTGACTTCAACGCATTTCGGGAACGGCGTGAACTCTCTGTTGAATAATATTGTTCTCTGGACACATTTCGTATAAAGGGGAATCCAAAACTCAATCCTGATAAAAGCAGGAGAGTCAATGCGGTGGTGGAGAATAGATTACGATTTTTATTCTGCCAGACAGGTTTGGATTCATCCATAAAACGAATATCTTCAGCCATAAGTGCAACTTCTTCTTTTGAAAGTCCTTTAGAAGAAATTAATGATTTTTCATTGGGAGTGACCTGAAGTCTGTATCCGGGTGTAGCTTTGGTCTGCCATTTATTCAATTCCGGATCAAAATAATCAAACTGCACTTTGGGCAATGCGATATCCCCTGCAAATCTGGGAATCAAAACCCATTCAAAGGTTTTTTCTCCGCCAATTTTATCTCTCAGAGGGGATTCTGTAGTTTGAATTTTTGGTTCAAACACTTCAAGTTCGTTAGGAAACTGCAGATCAGAAATATCCACAGCCAGTATGTTGCCTGTACCTTTGAGAGAAATACGATAAGTAACTGCTTCATTCTGTTTTACTTTTTTGGAACTGAGATACGACTGAATATTCCACTGGCCGACTGCTGCAGATTCTTTTCCACTTTTTCTATCAGGAACTGGTTTTACCTTAAGGGTAATGGCATTGGTTGAGACTGTATGTTTTGTAGAAGGGGGTCCGAATAGACTAAAATCATTCCAGCGATTTTGTTTTTCCCGAATGCCAATGACGGCCGTCATAGGCTCAATTGGCAACTCGCCAGATGAGGTTGGGAACAACGCCAACTTCCGAACGGTGGCAGCATAATATCGTACACCATGTTTTTGCACTTCTCGTAAACTCAGGTTTTTGGGTGCATATAATTCTTCTGTCCATAATCCCTTAAACTTGGGGAGTTCTTCCTCAAAGCTGGTGATATCAACTTTTGTGTACACAGTATAGGTGAGGGTTACCTGCTCTCCTCTGTAAGGATTTTCCGTATCTACCTCTGCTTCAATAAAATATTTTGGAGATGCACCACTGATTTTGCTTCCTCTTTTGCCCACTGTAATGGTTATTGGTTGTGAAGAAAAGTTCTGCTTCCCGGTTTTAATTGTCATTGCAGGGATGGTTACCTTGCCGGTTCTGGTAGGGATCAATATATAGGTGAGTGTCACTGTAGAAGTTTTAGTCATCCTCCCGTTTAAAAACTGAACATTTGTTGAACTGGACTGATTAGGTCCTGATACAACTTTCAAACCCTCCATAGTGGGAAGATTTACCTGAGGGTCACCTTTTACATTCTGGGCTGTAACGGTAAGATTTATTGATTCACCTTCATTTATTTTACGACGGTCAACGCTGATGTTTACGGTACCTTGTGCAAAGAGTGCAGTGCCTAAAAACAAAATAAGTAGTTTTTGGATCACCAGTCTTTCTCCAGCTTAACTCTGCCTGCAGAACGGTATTTTTTTTGCTTCAAGTTTTTTTGGTCAGCTTTCATTGCATTTAATATTGCTTCTGCCTCTTCTTTACCTAATTGCTTTTCCTGATCTTCAATGGTTTGCTGTTGAGTAGGGGATTGATCATTTTTTTCCTCTTCAGAACTTTCCTGCTGAGAGTCCTTCATGTCTCTCTGATCTTCTTCACCTTCTTCAGGGTTAGATTGCTTTTGTTCCTCCTCCATTTCTGAGTTTTCTCCGGACTCCGGTTCAGATTGAGAATCTTCATTCTCACCTTCCTTTTCATTTTCCTGCTGTTGGCTTTCTTGTTGTTGAGACTGATCTTGATTGCCCTGCTCTTCTCCCTCTTGCGATTCATTTTGCTGTTGTTGTGGAGGCTGCATTTCAAGCATGCGTTTACTCAATTCATAATTATGCCGTATATCCGAATCGTGAGGATTCAATCTGAGAGCATCTTTATACAATTCAACAGACTTTTCCAAATCTCCTAATTGATGATAGGTATTCCCCATATTATATAAGGCATCTGCCTGGGTTTGAGCGCTTTCACTTTGCAGAGATTCTACGTAATTTTTTAATGCATTTTCAGGGTCACCTCCCAATAATCGGAGATTCCCTAAGTTATATAATAATTCACTATTTTCAGGATACTTTTCAATTAGTTTTCCATACTCCTTCAATGCTTTTTCAAGATGGGGATTAGCAGGCATTTCTGCTTGTCCAGGCAATATCTGATCCGGAGGAATTACAGGGCTCTGCTGCCCGGATAATCCATTAACTAAAAGCCACAATAGTAAAATATTGATTTTTATTTTGTCTGGTAATATCACTTAAAATAAATCCATCAGGTTTTTGTAAACCTACCTTCCCATTTCATTTCTTCAATGGTTCTGGTGGGAAGGATAAATTCCACAATAATCAGGAATAAACCCAAAAGTAAAAATATTTGATATCTGTCTTCATATTGTGAGAAAATATGAGATTTGAATTCTCTCTTTTCCATGGACTCTATTTCATTTAATAATGGAAGAATTGCGTTCACCTGATTTTCAATCCGCAGGTAGATTCCCCCGGTTTTTTGTGATATTTCACTTAAGACCATTTCGTTTAGGGTGGTGGTAATTACATGCCCGTTGCGATCTTTTTTAAAACCACCCCGGTTCCCCTTTTCATCATACATTGGTACGGGTCCCCCTTCCGGAGTACCCACTCCCAATGTATGTATGATTATGCCCATTTCTTTGGCTTTGTCTGCTAATTGAATGGCTTCTCCCTGATGGTCTTCTCCGTCAGATACAAGCACTAACACCTTATATTTATCCTTTTCTTCTTCTATATGATCCAATGCTAATTGAATAGATGCAGCCAAATCTGTACCCTGAGTTGAAATGAGATGCGTATTCATGGAATTTAAAAATAACCGTACTGCTGCATAGTCCTCTGTTAAAGGGCAGTGCAGATGGGATGAACCGGCGAAAGCAATGAGGCCTACTCTGTCTCCTTCCAACTGATTCAACAGTCTGCCTAACTCGTATTTGGCTTTTTCCATGCGGGAAGGTTTTACATCTACAGCGTCCATACTGGTTGAGGTGTCCATCAAAATGAATATATCTACTCCCTGGCGAGTAAGCTCAGTTAATTTCATACCAATTTGGGGTCCGGTGGATGCCAGCACAATGAGCACAATTCCCAGAATCAATAATCGAGACCGCAGTTTAATCCGGCTGTGTTTCACACGGTTCAACAGGAATTTTTTAACAGACGGAATTCCTATATGTTCCAAGTGGCTGCGTAATTTTTTCCCCTGTAGAGCATACCAGATCATCACCAGGGTAAGGGGAATAAATACGTAGAACATTTCGGGGTGTGTATATCGTACCATCAGAAAAGTTTATGGAATATTCCGCGGGTGAGAAAAATAAGGAGCAGGGATGCCAGGGCTGCAGGGATTGTAAAATAGCTGTAAAGTTCAGTATAATTTTGGTACTCAGTAACTTCTATTTCTGTTCTTTCCAAAGCATCAATTTCCGTATATACTTTTTGCAAAGATTCGTTGTCAGTTGCCCTGAAAAACCTGCCACCGGTAATTTCTGCAATTTCCTGGAGGGTTTCTTCATCCACCTCTACCTGTACTTTTTGTATTACCTTTCTGCCCCATGCATCCGTAACGGGATAAGGAGCTAACCCATGAGTACCAGCGGCTACGGTGTAAATTTTGATATCAAATTTTGCCGCCAAATCTGCAGCGGTAATTGGGTCTAATTCTCCCTGGTTATTACTGCCATCTGAAAGGAGGATAATAGTTTTAGATTCTGCTTTACTATCCCTCAAGCGGTTAATGGCATTGGCAATAGCCATACCTATTGCAGTACCATCATGTTCACGGTCAATAATGTCAATTTGATCTGTAAATTTTAAAAGTACATCAATATCCCGGGTCAGAGGACATTGAATATAAGACTCTCCGGCGAAGACGATAAGTCCCAGGCGGTCACCTTCTCTCGCTTTAATGAAAGTTTTGGCAACCTCTTTGGCTGCTTCCAGGCGGTTGGGTTTGAAATCTTGTGCCAACATTGATGAGGACTGGTCAATCACCAGGAGGATGTCAATGATTTCTGTATTTGTTTCCTGAACAGTGTCTGCAAGCCTGGGGCGTGCCAAAGCAAGAACAATAAGTAGCATAATAGATAGTTTGCTGCCAATAAGGATTCGATTTTTATTTCTGCCAATGCGCAGCACATCAGACGGAATAAGATCTAAGTTTGAGAACCGTACAGTAGCCTCCTTTTGTACACCCTTCTTTGCATACCAATAGGCTAATATGGGTAAGATAAACAGGAGAATTAAATATAGGGGTTGGGCAAATTCTATATTAACCATGAAAGTAAAACAAATTACCCTGCTTGTTTAATAATCAATAACCACGAATTACCATTAATGGAAAAAAAGCAAACCAAGATTTTTAACTCTTTATGAACCACCGGCGAATACAGATGTTCACCGGTTTTTAATTAAACCTTAAAATATTTTTCTGTCTATCTAGGGAATTACTTCTTTATTTCTTTTTCCACTTCTTCCACTTCTTCTGCTGCCGACTTCACTTCATCTTTAATTTCCCGAGTGGCTTTTTTGAATTCTTTGAGACCTAACCCCAGTCCCCGTGCTAATTCAGGCAGTTTTTTCCCGCCAAATAAAATGATAACGACTAAAATAATCAGTCCAATTTCCCAAGGTCCTAAACTCATATTATCTCCTATTTAAAATATCTTAAAAAGTACCAGGCAACCCCTAACCCCAGTATGGATGTGACAGAAATATCTAAAAACAAGCCGGTTTTAAACCTGAAGATGAACATATCCGTCCAGTTATTAGGTGTAATTCCCCAGCCAATGGAAGTAGTGGTGAGGAAAAACTCCCTTACCACACCACCTGGCAGAATAGCACCAAGCAACATACTTAGGATAGTTCCTATAATCACTCCAAAAAAGAGGGTGAGAAAGATAAAGGATACAGAGCGTTTACTGCCTGCTTTCATCAAGCAGTCCCTAATATGGAGGTGAATATTTGTAATCCGTCTTGAGAACCCAAAAGTGACTCAGCTGCTCTTTCCGGATGAGGCATCATTCCCAGTACATTTTTATCATTATTCAGAATGCCCGCAATTCGGTTCATACTGCCATTAGGGTTCCCATCCTCACTATCTGTATAGCGAAAGGCAACCTGGCCTTCCCCCTCAATTTGGTTCAAGGTTTCCTCATCAGCAATAAAATTCCCCTGTTTATGGGCAATGGGCATGGTAAGTTTTTGTCCCTTCATCAACGACTTAGTATACATGGAATCAGAATTCTCCACCTCTAAAGTCACATTTTGGCTGAGGAAACGCACATGCTCATTGATAATGAGTGAGCCAGGCAGCAACCCAGACTCAATGAGTATCTGAAAACCGTTACAGATTCCAAAAACAGGCTTTCCTTTTTTCGCTTCCACAATGACAGATTCCATTACCGGTGAAAATCGGGCAATGGCACCAGTGCGCAGATAGTCTCCATAACTGAAGCCTCCCGGAATAAGAATGAGATCATATTTCCCCACCTCCTTTTCCTTATGCCAGACAAAGTCCACTGAAACATCTAAAATATGCCGGAAAACATGGTAAGCATCATGGTCACAGTTAGAGCCGGGGAATACTATTACAGCAGCTTTCATTCTTCCACAATCTCAAAGCTATAGGTTTCCGTATTAGGATTCGCCAACAATTTTCGGCAGGATTCATCTGCAATTTCACCTGCTTTATCTTTGGATATCCCATTGAATTCCATTTCGATGTATTTACCCATACGCACAGAATGAATCTTTTTTATACCGATAGAATCCAATGCATGGTTTACCGTTTGTCCCTGAGGGTCTAAAATCCCCTCCTTATAACTGATATAGATTTTTGCTTTCATTTAGTTATTACTTGATTATTAGTTTCAACATTTCCCAAATTCTTCACATGGTTCCAGATACCGGTGAATAGATAAAAACTTACAAAGAATGCCAGCACCCTGTAAGGATACCCCATAAAAATAGAGACAGCAAAACAGATAATAAAGACTGTCAAACCTAACAGCCGTAAATTATTCTGCACACCCGATTTAAAATTCAACAAGGGAAATTTGGCATAGCGTACCCTGCTCACCATAAGGAAAGACAGCGTCATAATCAGGGGTAGTAACAATCTGGGCTGCGAATATTCCGGATTATCAATTTTGAAATGCTCAATAAATAATACCAAAGACGCAATGGAAAGTGCATTCATGGGGGTAGGTAGTCCGGTGAAAAAGGCTGGTGCTTCGTCATAGACTTCTGAGTTGAACCGTGCTAGGCGGATAGCTCCCATAATAAGAGGGACTGAAGCAATGATTTCCCCTGTAATCCCCGGCATATCATGGGTGTACAGGGAATACACCAGAACTGCGGGAGCCAGACAAAAAGACACCATATCAGCTAGAGAGTCTATTTCTTTCCCAAAATTGGTGGGGATACCAATCAATCTGGCTAATTTCCCATCCACAGAATCAAATGCACCAGCTGCTAAAATGATATAGCAAGCGGTGAAATAATTTCCTGTCATAGTGTTAAGAATTGCCAGAAATCCCAAAAAGAGATTAATGAGTGTAAAAAGACTGGGAAGATGCTGTTTAATCTTCATGAAAGCTGCCTATAATATGTTGATTCCCTTTAACCACATCCCCTAAACTTACAGCAATTTTGAAATCATGAGGGATGATTATATCCACCCGGGAGCCAAAGCGAATAAAGCCCAGTCGATCACCTCTCTCTACCGGATTGTCTACCTCCATATAATTGAGGATGCGCCGTGCAATGAGCCCTGCAATCTGTTTAATCTTATACCTTTCTCCATCCTTAGTTTCAAATAGTACTTCTGTTTGTTCATTATTTAAGGAGGCTTTATGATTGAAAGCTGCCAGAAACTTTCCGGGATGATATTTCTTCCAGATCACCTTTCCTGTTTCAGGCACCCTCTGGGAGTGCACATTAAACACCGACAAAAAAATGGAAATCTGCTTTGCCTTTCCCATTTCAGTATCTTCCACCTCAATGATCTGCACAATTTTTCCGTCTGCGGGAGAAAGGAGTCCCTTTTCTTTTAAGGGTGGTCTTTGAGGATCCCTAAAAAAGTACAAACTGAACAAGGTGAGTAAAGCCAAGGTAAGATTTATCCATTTCAATGCGGGAAACGACTGCCAGGTATTCAACCCTGCTCCTGCAATAACCAGCAGAAGCAGGGGAATGAGGATTACTTTTCCTTCAGGAGCTATCACACAAACATTCCTGCTTTATCCAGGTTCTTTTCGATGCGATCATTAACATCTCCAATAGCAGGATGGAATTCCTTACCGGTGAGCTGTCTGTATAACTCAATGTAACGCTCCGCCAAGGTAATACGGATTTCATCTGTAAGAGCCGGCGGTGTGCCCTCACCGGAAAATCCCCTTTCAATAAGCCATTGACGGATGTTCTCCTTATCTAACATTTTCTGTCCTTCACCGGCAGCATACCGCTTTTCATATTCTTCAGCAATCCAATAACGGCTGGAATCAGGTGTATGAATTTCATCTATGACAATGAGTTCACCGTCAACCATGCCAAATTCATATTTAGTATCTACGAGAATTAACCCCTGATTGGCAGCCCACTCCTGACCGGCGGCAAAAAGCTGAAGTGCATAGTCTTCCGCTTGGGTATAAATGGACTCTTCCACCAATCCATTCACGATTTCTTTCCTGCTGATTGGTTCATCATGCTCTCCGTATTCAGCTTTAGTTGAAGGGGTGAGAATAGGCGTATCAAACTTCTGATCCTTTTTAAGTCCTTCAGGTAGCATAAAGCCGTATTGCCCGTTGATACCTTGTTCATATTCCCTCCAGAGAGAGCCGGTGATATAGCCCCGCACTATCACTTCCACAGGAAGTGTATCTGCTTTTTTCGCAACCAATACCTGCGGATCCGGGGATGTTAATATATGATTAGGGGCAATATGACGGGTCTTTTCAAACCAGAAATTCGCAATTTCTGTGAGAATTTGTCCCTTAAAGGGGATGGTTCCCAGTACATGGTCAAAGGCGGATACCCTGTCTGTTGTGACCATAATGATTTCGTCTCCTGAATGAAAGTTTTCCCGCACCTTTCCTTTATAGCGTTCTCCCAAATCACCGCCTTCAAAACTATCTAAGGTGTAGGGGAGTTGTTCTCTGATATAGCTCATGTTGTTTTCTCCAGTTGATTGTGTAATGTAGTTATGTGTTACCCATTTGATGGGTTTAATATTCTAACAGATGTAATTATTTTCCTTAATCCAAATCTAATCGTTTATAAACCTTATTAATGTTGGTCATGACCTTATTCAAATCAAATAAAGCATCTATTTCACCTTCATGTAATAAATCCATAATCTCAGTATCATTTTTTAGTAATTCTTTAAAATCTTTCTGCTCTTCCCAAACTTGCATGGCATTGCGCTGCACCAAGGCATAGGCATCTTCACGGGTTGCACCTTTTTTCACCAATGCCAATAAGACTTCCTGACTGAAGATGAGTCCTCCTGTTTTATTCAGATTTTTCAGCATGTTCTCAGGGTAAATGAGAAGGTTTTCCAGCAGATAAATCATTTTGTTCAGCATATAGTCCATGACGGTGGTGGAGTCAGGAATGATAACCCTCTCCACAGAAGAATGAGAAATATCCCGCTCATGCCAGAGAGCGACATTTTCCATTGCCACCAGGGCATTTCCCCGCAGGAGACGAGCCATTCCCGTGATACGCTCTGTTACAATGGGATTGCGTTTATGGGGCATAGCAGAAGATCCCTTCTGCCCCTTTTGGAAATACTCCTCTGCTTCCAATACTTCGGTACGCTGAAGATGGCGAATTTCCACTGCAATCTTTTCCAAAGAGGCAGCCATATTTGCCAGAGTGGAAAGATACTCTGCGTGGTGATCTCGTTGCACCACCTGACTGGATACTGTTGCAGCAGCCAGCCCCAACCGCTTACAGGCTTCTTCTTCTACCTCAGGGTCTAAATGCTGGTAAGTTCCCACGGCACCGGAAATTTTTCCCGTAGCTATGGAGTCCACCGCCCTCTCCCATCTTTCGATATGGCGGCCTATTTCTTCACTCCATAATGCCAATTTCAATCCAAAGGTAATAGGCTCTGCATGCACCCCGTGTGACCTGCCAATTTGGAAGGATTCCCGGTGGGCAGAAGCCTGATTTCTGAGGACTTCCTTAAAAGTCTTCAGTTTGTTCAGGATAATTTCTCCCGCTTCCTTACAGAGTAATGCCAGAGAAGTATCCAATAAGTCGGAAGAGGTCATCCCCATGTGGATAAACCGGGATTCCGGTCCGATATTCTCTGCCAGATTGGTGAGAAAGGCTATCACATCATGGCGGGTGGTCTTTTCAATTTCCAGAATCCGCTCAACTGAAAATGCAGCTTTTTCATTGATAACCTTCACTGCTTCTTCGGGTACTTCTCCCCGATCTGAAAGGACTTCCGTCACGGTGATTTCTACCTTCTGCCAGGTTTGAAATTTGTTTTCCTCAGACCAGATTCTGGCCATTTCAGGTGTTGTGTATCTATCTATCATATAATTTACTTATAGTATTAGTTAAAAGCCCCACCATTGAGACTTCGGTTCTTCAAGTACCAACTGAATGGCGATGGATTGATTATCCCGTAGGATGGTAAGTTCAATCACATCTCCTACCTTATGAAGTCCTTCATCTATGACTCGGATGATGTCCTTGGGAGAATTTATTTTTCTGCCATCCACCTTCAGAATTACATCCCCAATTTTAAGTCCTGCTTTTTCTCCAGATGATCGTTTTTCCACATCTGTGACTATGACACCTTCAGAGGTTGGAAGCCGCAGATAGCGCTGCATCACGGGGTCAATTTTCTGCACATGCACACCAGTGGTATAACTACGTTCAACCTTACCGAATTTTTTCAAATCTTCAGCTACTTCTTTCACCCTGTTAATGGGAATAGCAAAACCAATTCCAATGGAGCCGGAAGCATAATTAGAACCTGTCATAATAAAAGTATTGATACCGATGACTTCTCCCAGTGCGTTCACCAATGGACCCCCACTGTTTCCGGGATTAATGGAAGCATCGGTTTGAATCATATCCTGGTATACATGCCCTGCTTCTTTCAATCCAAAATCCATTTTCACCCCGCTGATTATCCCTGCAGTAGCTGTTGGCTGGTGGTTCACATCGAACAGCCCTAGGGGATTCCCCAATGCCACTGCCCATTCACCAACAATGAGTTTATCCGAGTCACCCAGTTCTGCAAAGGGGAGATTTTCGTCGTCAATTTTCACCAGTGCAATGTCAGTAAGATTATCCACTCCCACCAACTGTGCATCGTAGGATTTACCTCCCTTCAGCGTGACAACTATTTCAGTAGCATTTGAAACCACATGGGTGTTGGTAATGATATATCCATCAGGGCTTACCAGCACACCTGAACCCATATTATCCACTTTAAAGGTACGGGTGTATGGAAAAAAACCGCCCCAAAAGGGGTCGAAAAAAGGGTTCACTTTCTGCTGTTTTAATTGAGTCACATTGATTCCCACCACTGCATCCGAAGTTTTTTCGATAGCTTGGGTAATAGCAGTCTGGCGGGAAGCATGAATATCTTCCTCCTGTGCCGAAAGTACTGTAACAACCTGGAAGCTAATCAGGAGGATGATTCTGAAAATATAGGTTTTATGTCTTTTTAACAATATTCCCTCAACTTAAAATTTGACTAATGACTATTACCTAATGACTATTTACAAATGACAAATGACTAATGACTATAACCGCTCTTTATAATATACTTTTTTCAAGTATAAGCCATGTGCAGGAGCTCTCACTACTATTGCCTTGGCAGGTGTGTTGAATAGTAATGCACTGAATTCATTTACTGTATATCTACCTCTGGCTACTTCAACCATGGTTCCTACCAGAAATCGCACCATGTGGTGTAAAAAACGGTTTGCCTTAATCCTGAAGATCAATTGATTGTCCATTGTTTTCCATTCAGCAAATTCAATTATGCAGACTTTATTTTCTACTTCAGCATTGGCTTTGCAAAATGAGGTAAAATCGAATTCCCCTTTTAACTGTTCTGCACATTTTTGCAGCAGAGAGAAATCCACATTATGACTAAGGTGGGCTGCATACTTTCTCCTTATAGGTGAATACTGTTTCATAAAATGATATTCATATTCCCTTGCCACAGCAGAAAAGCGGGCATGATATTCATCCGGCATTTCCTCAACGAAATCAATTCGCACATCCATTTCCAGGTTACCGTTCACTGCACGGCGTAATTCTTCAGCGTCATACTTTGCTAATAGTTTTACATTTGCTGTCATGCCAAGTGCATGCACACCGGAATCCGTTCTGCCGGCACCAATGAGTGTGATATCCTCGCCTGGGAAAAGTTTCCCTAAAGCAATTTCAATATCACCTTGAACGGTTCGTCCTTTTGCCTGCACCTGCCAGCCTAAAAAATCCGTGCCGTCAAACTGCAGGGTGAATTTATAATTTTTCTGCGTCAAAAAGTGAAATTAATCAGCCTTGAAAGAGGGGAAATTTAAAACGATATGAGAGTACTTCTGTAATAGGAAAAAGACATGGTTTATGGTTTATAAATTATAGTATATGGTTGCACAGAGTCTGCAATAATTGACTAATGACCAATTTCGGATTTCGGATTGCAGCTAATAGCCAACGGCTAAAAGCTAATCACCCACAGCAAACAATTTATACCAAAAATTTACAATGGACTGATTTAATTTTCACCCCGTGAAAATATCCAATTACATATATTTATTTCTGATTTTTGCAATAGTAACCGGAAAACATACCCCTGCAGGAGCATTCAGCATTACCCGCATTCACTATGACGGCGGCGGGGATTGGTACAGTGACCCCGGTTCATTGCCCAACCTGTTGGAATTCCTTAGAGAAAACACTGCGGTTGTCGTTAATCCTCTGGAAAATCGTACGAAAATCGGTGAAGATATTTTTTTAGAAAGCAACTATTTCTACCTTACGGGACACGGCAATATCAACTTTTCAGATGAAGACGCCCAGCTATTGCGTGAGCAGCTATTGGCAGGAGCTTTCCTCCATGCTGATGATAATTATGGCATGGACAAAGCCTTCCGAAGAGAGATGCAAAAAGTCTTCCCCGAAAAAGACTGGGTGGAACTCCCTAATGATCATCCCGTTTTCTCTATTCATTTTCAATTCCCCAACGGACTACCTAAAATCCATGAACATGATAAGAAACGCCCCCAGGCATTAGGACTTTTTGATGAGGGCAAACTTATGGTCTTATATTCATATGAATCAGACCTGGGGGATGGATGGGAAGACCCAAAAGTGCATAACGATCCTGAAGACCTTCATCAAAGAGCTTTGGAAATGGGAACCAATATCATCCTTTACGCTTTAAGCAGATGATGCATTCAAAAATACAAACTTTCATTCAGCTGTTCAGACTTCAAACTGCAAAAAGCACGCTGTTGTCACAATGCACCCTGCTGGGAATCTGCTTCATTTTGGTTTCTCTCACAACAGCAATATTAGAATCTGTTTTCTATTTTGACCAAAGTACCAGATGGAGAATTTTTCAATTCCTGTTGATATTTTTTGGCAGTGGAGCAGCCTATATCATCCTCCGTTATATTTTTCATATCCGTCAATTTTTTGGTAACAGTAGTGACCATTATTTAGCAGATCAATTTAAGTTCCGCCATCCTGAAATTGGTGACCGCGTTTTAAACAGCCTCCAGTTAGAAAAAAACCTACCGAATTTCACGGAGGGATCAGATCTTGCTAATCATGCCATTGAAAAGACAGGCGCTCAGTTGGATGCGGTTCCCCTTCACTCTCTACGGAATCCCCTCAGTAAACCTCTGAAGCAGTGGTTGTATTCTGCCCTTGGTATTACCTTATTGCTGGCAGCTTTAAATTTTGACAGTCTTCCCCATGCTTATTACCGAATGATGAATCCAATAAAGGAATTCCCCGTTCCCATGCCATTTGTGTTGAATTCTCTCACGGGGAATCAGTCCGTTTTGGGGGGTGATACCCTCTCAGTGAGCATTGCAGGATATGGTGACCTACCGGATTCTCTACAACTGCATTGGGAAGACCGTGAAAGTTCAGGAAAGATTACTCTGTCAAACGAGAGAGAAATATTTCACTACACTTTTACCAACATTAAACGGGATACACGCTATTGGGCCGCCTTTTCTTCACCCTCTTTTTTTTCCGCATGGAGTGAAATATCTACAGAACAAGATACGATCTTTGTAACAGACAGGCCTGTCATTCAGGAAATCCAATTCACTATTTTCCCTCCTGAATATATGCAGAAAGATGCCTACGAACATCCGGGTAATATTACCGATGTTACGATTCCTCAGGGCAGCCGAATCCATTTTTCCGGGCTGACATCCAAATCTGTCCAAACTGCCTGGCTCAGATTGGATGATTCGGTTCACCAGGTTCAGGCAGAAGGAAAACGCATTCGTGGAAATTTCTTTATTTCATCACCCGTTATTGCTTCTATATTTGTGGAAGATGATAATGGTGTTCAAAATCTGCAACCTCCCAATTACCGCTTTTCCATTATGGATGACCATCCTCCTGAAATTATTGTACGCATGCCTGATAAAGAATTTGAACTGGATGAGTCCGATTTGATTGCTTTTGACATCCAAACCAGTGATGATTACGGGTTCAGCGAAGCCTGGTTAGAATACCGCATCAAAGCACCGGATTACCTCCCCCAGGATACTAACCTCTACAAAAGAAGTATATCCGAATTACAAAGACAGGTGAAATCTCAGCAACTCTATCACGAATGGTCTCTATCTCAGTTTTCATTGGCTCCTGAAGATGAAATCCATATCCAGGTGGTGGTGGCAGATAACAATACACTGTCAGGACCATCCCTCACCCATTCATCCATTTTGAAGGGACGATATCCTTCACTTGAAGATTTGTTCCACCGTTTAGAGGAAGAGGAAGAAGAAGTTGAGGAATACGGAGAAGAAATTCAGATGAATTTGGAAGAGGTACGGGAAATGGTGGAAGAACTGGAACTTGAATTATTAAAATCAGAGGAAGTGAGTTGGGAGCAGGAACAGACTGCCACTGAGGTATTGGAAAAGGTGGATGAGGTATTTGACCAGATTGAACAGATTCAGGAAACCATGCAGAAGATTCAGGAGCAGGCTGAAAAGAATAATCTGGTGAGTGAAGAACTGGTGAATAAGTTCTCGCAGTTTCAGGAGTTGTTAGACGAAATCATGACACCGGAGATGCTGGAAGCATTGGAAAAGCTGCAGGAAGCCATGGATGAGATGGACCCACAGAAAATGCTGGATGCTCTGGAAGATTTTGATTATGATCTGTCTGAATTTGAGGAGCAATTAGACCGTTTCATTGAAATGTTTGAGCTTGCCCTGGCAGAACAGAAAATGGATGAGGTTGTGAAACGGTTGGAAAAACTTCTGGAAGAGCAGACAGCCATTGTTGAAGAATTAGCAGAGGACGAAAATGCAGACTTATCCACCTTGGCATCCAGAGAGCGCAGGCAGGAGGAGTCCTTCAAATCTTTGGAGGATGTGATGAAGGATGCTGCGGAAGCTATGGAAAAATTATCCCCGGAAGCCTCCCAACAGCTTTCAGAATTGGCGGAAAGTGACTTGGCTGAAAACACCAAATCTGATCTTAAAGATGCCCGGCAGGAAATGCAGAATGAGAACCAGTCCGGGGCATCCTCTTCTGCAGGGCAAGCTGCCGGCGGTTTAGAATCCATGCTGCAAATGGCTCAGGACATTCAATCACAATTTCAGGAAGACACTGTAGATGAAATGCTGCGTAAGTTTTTAGCACTTATTAGAAATCTGCTCTACATTTCACAAGAGCAGGAAAATCTCATTCATGATACAGAATCTCTGCGGTCCCGCAGCCCCAAGGTGATTGAAACAGCTGTGAGACAAGATAAAATTCTCAGAGAAAATCAGCAGTTAATGACTCAGTTGGCAGAGCTATCCCGGCAGACTTTTCACATCACTCCTGAAATTGCCTCAGCTATAGGTCGTACCCAAAATGCCATGGACAGAACCATTGCCAAACTGGAGCAAAAACAAACTTCCTCGGCACGGAGAGAAATGAAATCTATTTTGGAAGGACTAAACCAGACTGCTCACCTGCTGTTGGAATCTGCAGATCAGATGCAGCAAAGCGGTTCCGGTTCAGGGATGGCAGAGTTTATGGAGCAGATGGAGCAAATGAGCCAGCAGCAGCAGGGAATTAATCAGGGTACCATGCAGCTTCCTCAGCTGGGGATGGCAGCACAGCAGCAAATGATGGAACAGCTCCAAAAGCAACAGGAACAGTTGAAGCAGCAGCTGGAAGAACTCCTTGGTGAACATCCGGGGCAGGAGTCTGGTGGAGCAGGCAAGGCAAAAGAGGAAATGGAAGAAGTTATTGAAGACTTCCGCAGAAAACAGGTGGACCGCCGTACCCAGGAAAGACAGGAACGGATTCTCTCCCGCATGTTGGACAGTCATAAATCGCTTACCCAAAAAGATTATTCGGAAAAACGCAAGTCCAATACAGGGGAGGAAATCATATATTCCGGACCAACAGGCCTGCCTGCAGATTTAGGGGAAAGGGAAATGCTCCTCATCAATGCTATGGAGTCTGCTCTTCAGGAGGGACATT
>JASLLI010000039.1 GCA_030747125.1 Fidelibacterota bacterium
AGTACCAGTCATAAAAGGAAAGGGAGACCCCACCCATTAATTGCATGAGCCTGGCACCTGCTGCATAACTAACCATGGACATGGCAGGAATTGGAGAAAACCCTGCTATTCTATCCGGACCGTGCTGTTTAATGGTATGCAGCATGGAGGCAGAAATCAGCTCTTTTACCGTTTCCCAGTCTGCACGGCGAAAGCCGCCTTTTCCCCGGGCATTCTGCCAGCGTTTGCGTTTTTCAAAATTATTTACAAGAGCAGTCCAGGCTTCTACAGGATCAGCATATTCAGCTTTCGCTTCCTGCCATAAATCCAATAATACGCCCCGGATATAGGGATATTTAACTCTCAGAGGAGAATATAAATACCAGGAAAAGGATATTCCCCGCTGACAGCCACGGGGTTCATAAGGTGGAATCCCATTTTCTAATTTGGGGTAGTCCAATCCCTGCATTTCCCAGGTGACAATACCATCTTTCACATGAATCTGCCAGGTACAGGAACCGGTACAATTCACGCCATGGGTGCTGCGAACAACTTTGTCAAATTGCCATCTATTGCGGTAAAATTCTTCCCATTTGCGGTTCTGAGGAACGACTTCGTCCCTGATCCAGGAAAGTTTTCCATTAGTATTATTCATCTTCTATCCTTTTTCCATTGCTTTTCTTACGGAGCGCAGACGGTTCCCCCAGAAAAAATCAAATAAAACTAAAACTATAGCTAATCCGGTAAACCCGAAAATCATAAGATTGAAATCATGTTTCCCTGTATCCTGACTATGAATAGCGCTTTTACCTTTAAAGAATGCAACTAATGGTAAAACTTCACTTTCATCAATAGGGTGTTTTTTATAGATAGGAACCATAGTTTCACTGGCAGGACTGGAAAGCCAGGCAGCGAGGGCAGTCTTTCCTCCAAGGCGACCGTATACCTGTGTCAAGTCAGGCCCCAGTCTTCCGCCTCCCAGAATGCCCTCTCCTGCCACAGTATGGCATCCCATACATGATGGTCCCTCATTCTTTAATGCTTTGGTTCCCAGAAATAATTCCCTGCCTATTTCCATATCTGCATCGGTAAGAGGACGATCAGATATAGCTGACCCGGCAAAAATAGATTTTTCTTTTTCAGACTCTTGTTTTATCAAAATAAGGAGAGATTCCACTATGAAGGGAGTGAGTCCGCCAACTTTAGGCATGATGATTCCCCGAGATTCATCTACTATCTTTCTGGCATAAGGGTCACCGGAATTAATTACAGCTTGTGGATCAGTAATAAACTTTTTGATCCAGGCATCATCCTTCCGCAGATGTATATCTTTCAGGTCGGGGCCGGTTAATCGCCCTCCGCCAATGGTATGACAACTGGCACAATTCTGTTTATAAAAATCTGCCGAACCATCCTGAGCAAATGCAGGAAGGATTAATATCACCAGACAGATATTCCTTATACAGGTACATACATTCTTAGGCATCATGTTCTCCGGGATTTGACAAATCTTCAAGTTTTGGTTCTAATTTGCCACTGAGTTGATGAATTTGTTTCCGTTGTAAAAAAGCTATAATCATTTCTTTCATTTGTTTCCATTCCTTATGAACGGGACAGGGATTTACATCACTGCAATTGGGGAACCCTACTACACAACCATCCAGGAATTTTTCCCCATCCACAATTTCCGCTATTTTATACAGGGTGAGTTCTTCCGCATGGTGACAGAGGGTGAATCCTCCAGACTTCCCTCTTTGAGAATGTACAATATCATGTTTGGCTAATTGCTGTAGGATTTTACCCAAAAAGTGATTCGGTATATTCAGTATTTCAGCAATATCTCTTTGCAATACAGGTATATTTTCCGGCTGTGTTGCCAGAAACATAATTGCCCGAATGGCATATTGGCATGATTTAGTTAATAATAATGACATATCCAGCTATTTAAAGATATTAAGACCCTATTGTCTTATAATAAATTAGAACTAATTTTTTATGGATATCAAATAAGATTTAGTAAAATATAATATTAGTATTACTTATAGCTAAATTAGGATATTTTACTCTTTTTTTAAGGAGATTACTGAGGGTAATGAGGCTTAGATAACTGAAATTTTTAAAAAATAGGGCGTTTTTCTTTAAATATGTAGTAAATTAATGTATTAGTAAAACTTATAGATGTGAAAGGTTCGAGAATATATATTGATATATTTAAAGTGTTTTGTGATGCAGCTGAGACTAAGAGTTTTTCCAGAGCAGCTGAAATAAATTTTATCACCCAATCTGCAGTGAGCCAGCAAATTTCCTATCTGGAAAGTTATTTTGGAAAGCAACTTATCATCCGAGGAAAAGGAAAGTTTGCTCTCACACAAGAAGGAAAAGTTTTTTTGAGTGGATGTGAAAATATCCTTCAAACCTATCAATCTACTTTAGACAAAATGCAGTCTGAACCAGGTGAAATAGCCCAAACCATTAATGTAGAAGCTATATACTCTATTGGTTTTTACCACCTTCCCCCATTGGTTAAATCCTTTATGAAAAAATACAAACAGTTGAACCTTCATTTGGAATATAACCGCTCTGATAAAATATATACTGATGTGATTCAGGGAGTCTGTGATTTTGGTATTGTAGCCTACCCCTGGCAGCATCCTTTAGTGGAAATCACTTATGGACCTAGGGAAAAACTCATTTGTGTCTTTGCCCCTTCGTTTGAATTTGCTAAACGAAAAAAACTCCGTGTTAAAGACATGGACGGCAAAAGTTACATCGGATTTATTAAAAAGATTCCAACCCGGGGAGCAATTGACGCTCTGTTTTCAGGAAGTAAAACAAAGGTAAATATCATCCATGAATTTGATAATGTGGAAACATTAAAAAGAAGTTTAGAACTGGGACATGGATTTTCATTCTTGCCTGAAAATACGGTACAACAGGAGCTGAGAAAAAAAGACCTGATGACCATTCCCGTAGCAGGTGAGCCCCTGTACCGGGAAACTGGTATCATCACCCGAAAAGACCGCCCATTATCTAAGGCAACAAAAGAAGCAATACAATTTTTATTAAAATAAATCCCTTTCAAACATTTTCGATTTTTTAACAATAATCATACTAACCAATTTTTGAAAAAGTATTAACAATTGTTGCACTTGCTACTTGACTTCAAGGAAGTTAAATTTTTCAGCCTATCGCAACTTCTCCTGTTTCACCGGTTCTGATTCGAATGCATTCTTCAATAGGCAGAATAAATATCTTACCGCGACCTTTATCACCATCTTTCCGTGCTACTTTGGTGATAGCCTCAACAACCGAATCCACAAATTCATCATTAACTGCAATTTCCCGCTGAAACACTGAGGTATCCCGAGGAAGGGGTGCGAGAAAAAGTACCGCCAGAATTGCATACTGACAAGCTTTAGTTAATAACATGAAATTTTCTCAATGTAAAGATATTTAGACCTTATTATCTGATAAAAACTTATTGCCCTTTTAAAAAGAAATTCAAACAAGATGTAGTTAATTTTGGTATTAGTGCAGCTAATAGGAATATTTAAAAAATATCAGGATATTAGATTTTAGGATATATATATCTTATTTATATTACCTGCGTGGATTATTGAAAGAAAATATGAAATTGAATTTCAATCAAAATTTATTTAAAAAGCATAATATTTCGGGGCCAAGGTACACCAGCTATCCCACTGCTCCTCATTTTCACAGTAATATTTCCTCCGAAGATAGATTAAGGGCTATTCAGAGAAGCAATAACTCAGAAAAGAACCTTTCACTATATTTTCATATTCCTTTTTGTCATTCTCTGTGTTATTTTTGCGGTTGCACAATGAAAGTAACTCGCAATCAGGAAATAATTCGGAGATACCTATCTTCTCTTTATAAAGAAATAGCCTTAACTTCTGAAAATATAAATTCAAACCGAAAAGTAACTCAAATCCATTTTGGAGGAGGAACTCCAAACTTTCTCACACCTCAACAAATATTGGAAATCGGTGAATTATTAAAATCAAAATTTTTATTTTCTGATAGGGCAGAAATTAGCTGTGAGGTTGATCCAAGAACTTTTTCAAAGGAGCAATTAACTGCACTTCAATCTATGGGAGTAAATCGAATTTCCCTTGGGGTGCAGGATTTTAATCCTCAAGTACAGAAAAAAATAAACAGAATTAATTCATACAACATGGTTGAAAAGATAGTTTCTATGCTTCGTTCCTCAGGGATAGAGGCAATTAACTTTGACCTTATTTATGGACTGCCTGGGCAGACAGTTGATTCTTTTGATACCACTCTCGATAAAATTATTTCACTGAATCCTTCAAGATTGGCTATTTATAATTTTGCCTATATTCCATGGGTAAAACCTCACCAGAAGCTTATCAGGGAAAATGAACTTCCAAGCCCTGAAACAAAATTTACCCTGCTTCAGTTGATGATTGAAAAATTAACTAATTGTGGATATGAATATATAGGCATGGACCATTTTGCTAAGGAAAATGATGACTTAACTTTAGCTCAAAGTCAGGGTACGCTCTATAGAAATTTTCAAGGGTATTCAACCCAAAAGGATACTGACCTGTTTGGGTTTGGGCTTACCTCCATCAGTCAATTTGGAGACGCTTATTTTCAAAACCATAAGGAATTCAGGAGTTATTATCAATCTCTTGATAATGATGAACTACCTCTGAGTAAGGGTCTTGTTATGACAGAATCTGACAAACAGGTATATACCATAATCATGAGCCTTATGTGCAATATGGAATTGAATTATGAATCTATCTCCAAACAGATTGGTATTGATTTTGAACACATTTATTCTCGTGAATTAGCTGAAATTAAGAAAGATTTTTCTTTAGATGGATTAGTAACTTTTACAGATGATGGTATGAAAATTACTAATTCAGGGCGACTTTATATTCGGAATATTGCCATGAAGTTTGATAAATATTTAACAATTGATAATTCACTCTATTCTAAAACAGTCTAATGGTCATAAATTTTAACCTTAATATGTTTTCAAAATCTGTGAAACACGCCATCCAGGCAATGATTTATCTGGCGGTACATGATGGGAAGTTGGTGATGGTAAACCAAATTGCCGAGGATTATAATATCCCCAAATTTTATCTTGCTAAAATTGTCCAGACCCTTTCAAAACATCATCTGATTAAATCCACCCGTGGCAGAAACGGTGGAATTCAGCTGAATAAAAAAGCTTCTGATATCCGAGTGATAGATGTCATTCACGCCATTGAAGGTCCCCCCGGTGAAAAAGAAATGTGCATCTTTGGATTGGATGTGTGCTCTGACTCTGTTCCCTGCCCTGTGCATGACACATGGAAGAATATGAAAACAGAGATCAATGATAAGCTCATCCATCAGAACCTGAAATTTTTAGCTCAAGAAGTTCATCGGAAACATGAAATCTTAGGCACACTTTAAACTCCTCCAATACCAATATTCGATTTAGGACATTTTTTTCATACTATTCTCAAAAGACTGCCCCGGTTGTTCAGGTTTTCTATTGGTTGAATTGCCTGCTTTGAAATGATAAAATATTTACTCATAATTTATAATATAGCCTTTTTACTTGCAGGGCATGTTCTATTTACTAATTTTCACTACTTAACTGACCATGACCACGACCCCATATCTCATGAAAAACATGAATGTGAAGAATGTATAATCATTAAAAATAATGAGAATTTTATTCAAACAATCTATGAACTAGATTTTATTGAAAATAATTTTACTCCTATCGTCTCCATTGACATTCCTAATATCAAAGTAAATATCGCTCAGATATATCTTTCCAGAGCACCACCTTTCTCCTCATAACAAATAACAATTATTAACTAAAATATTAGATTAAATTGTATTTTGCAGTTTAATCTAACTATACCTATTTCTTTTTTACAAACTCGCTTTTGAATGAAGTAAGTTTGTAAAATCATAATTATAATATATTTGGAGATTTATTTTAATGAAAACATTCATTAGCAATTTATTTATTATTTTATTTTTAGGCTTAATTCCATGCGGATGTGAAAATGATCCAACCTCAACACCGGAAGGACATACTGATGCAGATGGATTTATTTTAGAAGACAAAGATGGAAATGTAATTTATAAGGAATTTGAAGGTGCTACGGAAGGCTCAATTTCCCTCGTTCAAGGAGCAGTACTTGAACTCTCTGTGCATTTTCTTGACCATGAGGGCAATGAAATAGAAGACGAAGATGACGATCACGATCACGATCATGATCATGAAGGTGAAGGTGAAGAAAGTGAACTTAGAATTACAGAGTTTGATGACTCAATTGCAACTATAGAAGTAAAAGATCATGATGAAGAGCATTGTGATGAAATAACTGTTCAAGCCGATTGTGAGGCTTCTGACCATTGTGAATGGCATGCGGATGATAATGCTTGTGAGGCCGAAGCCCATGATGAAGAGCATTGTGATGAAATAACTGTTCAAGCAGATTGTGAGGCTTCTGACCATTGTGAATGGCATGCGGATGATAATGCTTGTGAGGCCGAAGCCCATAATGAAGAGCATTGTGATGAAATAACTGTTCAAGCAGATTGTGAGGCTTCTGACCATTGTGAATGGCATGCGGATGATAATGCTTGTGAGGCCGAAGCCCATGATGAAGAGCATGGCGGACTAATTCTTCATATCACCGGTAAGAGTGTTGGTTCTACCGATTTTAAATTAGAATTAATGCATGGTGATCATGCTGATTACACTTCTTCAAAAAATATCCCTGTTACCGTAAATGCACAAAATTAAAAGATATCATCTTTTAGTATTTCTTGTTATAAGTCTGGGTAATTCTATTGCTCAGACTTATAACATTAGTGGGACAGTAAAAAATTCAGAAACTAAATTCCCTGTTTATAATGTAAATGTATTTATTGTAAATACGGATGTCGGCGCTTCAACGGATACTGAAGGTAAATTTTATATAGTATTTGATGAAGGAGTAATAAAAGAAAAACAAATATCTATCAGAATGATAGGGTATAAAGAGCTTATTATACCATTAGATACCTCCAAATTAATAATTTGCCCAGGATGCTTATCACAAAATATTGATTTAGGGGAAATTTTTATATCAACAAAATCTTTAGAGTTAGATTCAATTCATATCCATGCTCATCATAATGAATCCGATCAAATTTCCAATATCTCATTAAGCGGTGAAAAATTATATAATAATTTAAGAGGGAATATAGCCACAACACTTTCAAATCAACCCAATATTGGGTTAAGCTCGCTTGGAGTTGTTACATCTAAACCGGTATTAAGGGGGTTTTCAAGTGACAGGATTTTACTTACAAAAAATGGAAGTGAAATGGGCGATTTATCACAGATATCTATTGATCATGCAATCACCTTAGAGATAGCAGAGGTAAAAGAAATTGAAATTATCAGAGGACCAAAATCATTAATATATGGTCCTAACGCCATTGGGGGAGTAATAAATACGAGTACTACTGGTGATCCGAAAGTAAGGTTTGAAAAATTTCAGTCAAAAGTTACTTTAGGTGGTGAATCTTTTAACCGGGGGGCTTATGGGAATTTGATACTTTATATACCAATTGAGAATAACCAACTTAATATTTCAATAAATAAAAGTAGTACACAGAATCAAACCAGTCCCATTGGTGAATTGGAAAATACTCAGTCTAATGCAACCAATTATAAATTAGGAATCACTCGATATTATCAAAACAGTTATATCAATTGTATAGTCGAAAATTATAACATGGATTATGGTATTCCACCAAGTGAAGAAGGGCATATTAACGGAGTAGATATCGTACTAATAAAAAATACTTTTCAGCTGAATTATCATCATGATATTTCCTTTTTTAACATGAATCAATTTGATATAAAATATAATTTTATTGATTACAGGCATGGAGAATATGAAAGTGACTATGATTTTAGATCCGTTGGACTGGCAAACAAAACACATAATGGAAAATTTGAAATGAAATCAAATCATTCCATTCTTGGCTCTGATTTTCAAATCAAGCAATTTTCAGCTGAGGGATTTTATTGGACACCAAAGACTGTTGAGCTTGATATGTCAATATACGGTTACCTGGAAAAAGAGCTGGCAAATTATGATATAATGAGTTCAATTAGGATAGGCTATTTATCAATTCAACCTCGAAAACCCATGATGAAATTTTCTAATTTAGAAAGGGATAGGGTAACAAATAAACAATTTGCCTATTACTCATCTTCAATTGGTATAAAAAGGCAATTGGATCATTTTGAATTTGGAAGTTGGATTATGAATACAATGAGAGCACCGGCATTAGAGGAATTATATTCAGATGGTCCCCACCTTGGTACATACTCTTATGAAATTGGAAACCCTGATTTAGATTTAGAAAAATTAATCGGAATTGAATCTTCCATAATTTATCGCATTTCGCCATTTTCAACCTCTCTTACCACATTTTATAATTATAGTCCCTATTTTTATCAAATGAGTAAAATGGGGGAATGTAATAGACCATTTATTGAAGGGGAAGACCATCCCTGTGCAGGGGCAGATTTTATTGAATGGGGGAGTGGGTCATCAGGTTGGTTATATAAATATGAAACAAAAGCTGTGGAATCTTTAATAAAAGGATTAGAGTTTAATCTAAATTATGAATTCAATAATTTTAGGATTAGCTACGATTATTCCATTGTCAGAGGAGATGATTTAACCAATGATATACCTCTCCCTTATATTAATCCAGACAAACATATATTCAAAATAGGTTTTAATAAAGGTGTAATGGATTACAAATTGAGACTTTCAGGGAATCAATCTCAAAATAGGCTGGGAGAATTTGAAGGATTTACCCCTTCATTTCTCTTGGTTGATTTCATTATTGGTCATAGCAACAACAACCAAAATTTTTCTATCCAACTAAATAATATTTTTAATGTAGAATATTATAATCATTTATCCAAATTAAAATCAATCATACCAGAACCAGGTAGAAATATTGCAATAAATTGTAAAATATTCTTCTAATTAAAAAGGGGACAGAATGGTTTATACTAATTTTTTTGAATCCCGGATCAGTTTTTTCACATCTTTAATATTTTGTGAATCATAGTATCCGCGGATGATGCTGTTTTGATCTACCAGAAAGTAAAGGGTGTTGAAGGGAGTGGTTAATTCAGGAGTCTGGTAACATCCCTTAACTAATTTCTTAATTTTTTCCCCACTGCCTGTTAAAAATGTCCACCCTGTATGTTTTGGGGAAGCGGGGTAAAGTTCCTGATTCAATTGCATTGAGATTGAAACTAATTCAACCCCGCTTTCCTTGTTTAACTCCTCGAAAAGTGAAGTAGTAATTTCATTCAGGTTTTCACATTTTCTGTCATCTTCACAATCAGAATGAATGAAGCTGCCTATCCAAACTTTATGTGAAAAATCCTGTAACGAAATATTTCTCCCTTGTGAATCCTCCAGGGTGAACTCTGGAACTTTTCCAAAAGTGACTGTACCAAAGCCATATTCTACATCTCTAAGCAGGATGAGTACACCAACTGCAGCTCCCAGGGAGAGAAGTCCAATCCAGAGTAAGATATCCTTAATGCGTGGATTCATTTGCCTCGTTTGATTTTGAGTTAAAATAAATTATACAGCCTACCAATCCCAGAATGCAGAAGGGTGCTAAAAGCAAGCTGCCAATGGGAACAATAATGGATTGAATATAGGTTTCTCCACTTTGACCTGCACAATATGGGCAGCCCCAGATCATGGCAGGGACAAGAGAAAAAATAATAGTAACAAATCTAAAATGATTCACAATTAATACACCCACCTGAATGGAATATCATACATGAGGGCAATGGTGAATAGTATCCCTGCAGGAATAGGTATGAAGAGGATTTTCTGTAATACCTTTGTTTCATAGCGCACATGCATATAGATCATGGCAACCATGAGCATTTTAGTAGCAGCAAAGGCAAATAACAATACTATCTGTCCTGTTCTTGAAATATCAATGAAGGCAACTCCAACTTCCAATACAGTGAGAATAGTGAGCCAAATGGCATTCTTAATATATACTGATTTATGATCGTCCATAAAAATCTCCTATTATATGAGGTAAATAACGGTGAATACCAAAATCCAAACTAAGTCAACAAAGTGCCAGAATAATCCCAGTATTTCTACATGATCCCAATTATCGGCTGAATATCTGCCTTTGGATGCAGCATAAAGAATACAGGCAATATAGATGACACCTGATAAAACATGCAGCCCATGAAAACAAGTAGTCACATAGAACACCCCGGAATAAATACTGGTATTTAGCAAAAAGTCGTTCACGATGAAATGATAATATTCATACACCTGAATTCCCAGGAAAATGAGTCCTCCTGCCATAGTGTAAGTGAGGTATTTTTTTAACCCTGCCTGATCCCCTTTTTGAATAGCATTCAACGCCATTACCATGGTAAAACTGGTACAAATGAGAAGGAAGGTGTTAAAAGCTGTGAGGGGAATATTGAGAAGTTCTCCGGCTGCAGGCCAGGATGGAGCAGACGCGCGTAATGCAGCACCTGCAATGAGCAGACCTGCAAATGATAAACCATCTATAATTATGAATAACCACATTCCAAGTTTCCCTGTGGTTGCCTTCCCAAAGGGATCATTTGCAGGAATGGGTAATGCTTGATTTTGATTCATTTAAAACTCCCGTTAAGAATTAAACAATTACGACTAAAATAAAAAATGCTATCCAAACCACAGTGAGGAAATGCCAGAACATCCCTACCATTACTCCATGTTTTTCTTTAAACTTATTTTGAGTAAGTTTTAATAGCAGCCACATAAGTGCGGCAAGTCCGCCCAAAACATGTAATCCGTGCAAGCCGGAGAGCATATAAAACACTGATCCTGCCTGATGGGCAGAAATAATAAATCCTTCAGCTATGAGGGTATTCCAAAGGATGATCTGCATCAATAAAAACCCGGCTCCAAAACACAAGGTTGCAAAAACATATTTACGGGCCGTATTCAAATTACCGGCTTTAATAGATTTCCCCGACTTGAATAAGATATAACTGCTGGAACAGATTATTACCGTATTCACCCATAACAAAATAAGGGGAAGTGTTCCAATAGTATAACCCATCCAGACACCTGCCCTTATTCTTAAAACTCCGTAACTTGCAAAGAGAGCAATAAAGAGCATGGCGAAGGAACCAACGCCAATTATCATTCCCAAATAGGAAGTAAAATTATCTTCCGGTAATTGGGCTGTCTTTTTTACCAATGTGCCTGATGACATAAAATCAGGAAGGAAGAGGTTCTGATTGTGCCAGCCAATCTTTATCTTTTAATGAAGGGTGACTGTATTCATGGGGTCCATTTACCACTTGTGGTGTTGCTGAGAAATTACCATGTGGGATGGGATGATCTACTGTCCATTCCAAAGTTGCTGCACCCCAGGGGTTTTTTTCAGCAAGTTTTCCTTTCACCAGACTCCATACAAAATTGAATGCAAATAATACCTGGACAGCTCCCAAAATAAATGCAGAAGTTGTCATGAAGTCATTCAATCCCAAAACTGGTTTCAGAAATTCAAATTCGGAAGGATCAAATATTCTGCGGT
Source organism: Fidelibacterota bacterium (assembly GCA_030747125.1). GTDB lineage: Bacteria > Fidelibacterota > Marinisomatia > SCGC-AAA003-L08 > D37C17 > D37C17. The sequence continues at coordinate 11,641 of JASLLI010000039.1, forward strand.
GATGACCTGCATATCCCATAACCATCATATTAAAAAAGACAAGATTTAATGGAATAAAAGATCCCCAGAAATGAATTTTGCCCATAGTGGGATCCAAGTCTCTGCCAAACATTTTGGGAAACCAAAAATAGATGGCAGCAAATCCGCCAAATAACACTGAGGCTGCCATGGTATAATGGAAATGTCCCACCACAAAATAAGTATCATGGAGATAAATATCTGAAGTAATGGTAGCATTATACAGACCCGTTAGTCCACCTAATCCAAACACCCACATGACAGACATGGCAAATAACATAGGTACATCAAATTTCAATGCTCCTTTCCACAGTGTTCCCAGCCAGTTCAAAAAGAAAATGGATGACGGGATGCTGATAAGAAGGGTAAGGAACATAAATGTTTTTCCTAATAGCGGACTCATCCCCGTAGTGTACATATGATGTCCCCAGACGACTCCGCTGAGGGCTGTGATGGTACACATACAAATTGCAGTTACCTTATATCCGAAGGCAGGTTTGCGTGCGAAGACAGAAAGCAAGTCGGATACAATTCCCCAGGCCGGCAATATAAGAATATACACTTCAGGATGCCCGAAAATCCAAAAGACATGCTGATACAAAAGGGGATCACCTCCGGGGATAGTTGCTTTAGAACCAGCTACCAGAAATTGAGTTCCGGCAATATTGTCCAAGAGAAGAATGATTAGACCGGCAGCAATGATAGGTACGAATAGTGCATTCAAAATACTGGTGAGAAAAAGTCCCCAGGTAGTGAGGGGCATTTTGAAATAGTCCATGCCTGGTGCTCTAAGTCTTACAATGGTAGTGATATAATTAATTGCACCCATAAGCGTTGAGGTTCCCGCCAGAGTTAGAGCTAAAGTCCACATGGTTTGCCCCTGCCCTGGTATTCCTCCTACGGGGGTACTGAGAGGTGGATAGGATGTCCATCCACCGGCAGCTGTTCCTTCCGGTAATAGATAAGAAAACAACAGAACCACAGATGCTAAAAACATGGTCCAGAAAGATATCATATTCAACTTGGGAAAAACCATATCCGGTGCTCCAATTTGCAGAGGAATACAAAAATTACCAAATGCTCCAATGAGGATAGGCGTAATCGCCCAAAAAATCATGATCGTACCATGCATGGTAAAAAGCTGATTATAAGCATCGGGTCCTATGATTCCTGCGCCCACAGGAGAAGACTGATAGAGAAAATCACCAAGTAGCCACCAGGGCAGGGGTTCCATATTATTGGAAAGGGACCATCGAATCAGCATAGCCTGGAAACCTCCAAAAAGAAGAAAAAAGATTCCCAGCCATAAAAATTGCTTTCCGATTACTTTATGGTCTAAGGAGAAAATATACTTAGACCAAAATGATTGTTCGTGACTATTACTCATTATTCAGACTCCTTCCATGCCCAACCCCATCTTGAGGGTACACCTTCATCGTCATCATCTTCCCATTCATCTTCAGGTCCTTCCTCTTCCAGGGTATTTAACCAATTGTTATAATCTTCCTGAGATTCAACTGTGAGAATCCCCTTCATTCTGTAATGACTGTTTCCGCACAACTCAGCACACGCAATTTCAAATTCACCTGTTTCAGTTGCTTGAAACCACATTGTATTTACCATACCGGGAGTAGCATCTACTTTCACCCTGAAATTTGGTATAAAAAAAGAATGGATAACATCAAGGGGTGCAATTTGAATGACAACCGGCGTATTCACAGGTATATGCATCTGGTTTTGTGCTGGTATTAAATCGTCTTCTGTACCAAACTCACCGTCTGTTCCCGTATATCTGAAATTCCAGGCAAATTGCTGAGGCATCACTTCCACCTTTACCACATTATCTCCTTTGGGGAAATTCCAAAACGCCTCTTTCAAATCCCTAAATGACATACCTTCAATTACAACATCAATGGAGAGAAATACCAGCATTCCCATACAAACAGTGAAACCAATATGTTTTTTAGACTCCCCTTTTTCATATACTGCCTTGTGACCCGGGCGGTGACGATATTTCAAAATAAAATACAACATGAGCAGCACAACAATACTGAAGTATATGGTGATCACCAAGTCGGTATATTGAATTACATTGTCAATCCTGTATCCATCCAAAGAAACATCTTTGGGGGGATCAAGAAACCAGATTCCCGGCAGAAGGGTTATAGTCTTCTGTCGGAATTTTTGGATAAAATTGCACAGGATATTTTTCATTCTTGGATTATGCCTCCTTTAAAAAATATAATGAGTATATGGATTAATGGATAAAGTATGCAGTTTTAGAAACTGCGGAAATTTGGTTTCTGTTTTCCAGTACTTTCTGGATTTTTTTCACCAACAAATCTGTAAGTTTTACGGAACTTAAGCCACGGGAGTTTTTCAAATTATCTTGAGCACGGCTAAAGAGATATTCTGCAGCCTGGATATGCCCATGACTACTTTTTATGACTCCACCGGAAAGCTGAATAAAACCCTTAATGTTTTTCCTCACATCTTCGCCGCCTGTTTTCCAAATATGTTCCCAGGTGACATGAGCTTGGTAATAATCTCCTGTTTCAAATAAGGACCAACCCTTATTAAAAAGGCAATTTACAGAGCTATTCACAGAAGTTGTCATCAGTTTTTTTCTTGTTTATTGTTTCAAAAATGGCGAAAATCTTCGCCTTTAAATAGGGGAGGGGCAGAAAATTATCATAACTTTAGTTGGGAGGAAAGTTACGATAGAGCCATATCAGTTTCTGCCCCTGAAGAATTTCTAAAAAAATATTCCTGTTTCTATTGAAATAAAACTAAATACTGAATATCATTCAGCAGTAACGGTAAATAATTTATAATACTTTTATATTAAGATACAAATATCCTAATAAAAAATTTTAAAATTCTTTCTTTTTTACATTGAAATTGACCTAGAATTAGAGAAGGATTATATTTTTTTGCCTACAATTAAATACAGGGCAGTGCCTGTAAAAAGGGCAAGGAACCCCTTTAGGGAGCCAATATTACCAGGGAGCAGTCCCGATTCCTGGCTCCAGGACAGAATGGCAAACATTATGCCGAATGCGGAAAGATACAACCAAATGAACTTATACATTTATTCAGGATATCCGATGCGTTCGAAGGGATTGACAACAGAGGAAATCAGATTTCTGGAATGGGCAGCAATTCTTTTCAGATAGCGGGCATACAGGGCAACTGCAGCAGCTTCCCCTGCCTGTATATTTTCAACAGCTCCGGAAATAATATCATTAGTAATGCCGTCAGCTTGTGAGGAGATATTATCTTTATAAAATCCCATTAAATTACGGGCTTTGTCAATATTCTGATTTTTGAAAGCGTCAATGGAATCTTCAAAAAGAGAATAGGAAATTTTTTCAATTTCGCCCAGGCGATCTTCTGCAACTCCTCCGTCCAATTTTTTAGGATGGGTTACCGCAAGATCATAAATATTTTTTGTATAATCTCCGATGCGTTCAATATCAATAACCACGGAAACCAATACCAGGCCGGATCCAACATCTTCATTCCCGCCAACAGCAAGATGCGTCATTATTTTCCGGCGAACATCCCGCTCAAATTCATTGATTCTTTTATCCATGGCATAAATATCAATATCAATTTCGGAGGAATCCGACTTGCGTAAAGACTGGATCGAAGCCTTAAACATGGTCAGATCAATATCCAGCATTTCATGGCATTCTTCCAACGCTTGTTCGTACAGACTGTTAGAGTTAAATATTTCAAAGATTTGTTTAAACATAATTATCTCCCAAGGAATATGGTTAACAGGGGTAATAAGAAGAAGAAACTCAGCAAATAAATTACTGGTATGAATTTGTTTTTGATGGAAACATCAGCAATCCATTCTGCAACTTTAACAGGAATATCCCGCAGAAGTGGATTTAAAAATATGACTACTAATCCAAAAATATTAAAAAACAAATGAGCAAAGGCAGCCACCATGGCAGTCACATTTAAAGTCATGGAAGCAAGCAATGCGGTTACGGTAGTTCCGATATTTGCCCCTAAAGTAAAGGGATAGAGCTGGCGTAATGTCACCACTCCGGCACCAGCCAGTGGAACTATAGTAGAAGTGGTAATAGAAGAACTTTGCACCATTATGGTGAGGAGCATTCCAAATATGATTGCCCTCAGAGCAGTCTTAAAAATATACTGATCAAAATATTGTTTGATATTATCCAACACCAGACTTCTCAGTAGTTTGACAATACTATATAACATGGCAAAGGTGAGTAACACAGAGAGAAAAATATACAGTGCATTATTATCAAAACTGAGAGACTCCAAATGTTTAGCCCCCCATTTAATTGCTGTTTTAACAGGGCTTTTAAATACTTCATTGGTACTAATGGTTCCAAAGAGAAAAGTACCTAATCCCGTAGCGGTTTTTTCCAACAGCCCAAACATGATTTCAATAGGGAATAAAATGAGGACAGCCATGATATTGAAAAAGTCATGCACTGTGGAAGCTGAAAAGGCTCGTTTAAATTCTCCACCACGCCTGATATGACCTATTGAAACGATGGTATTGGTAACCGTGGTGCCAATATTTGCACCCATAATCATGGGTATGGCACCTGCAAGACTTACCGCTCCCCCGCTTACCATTCCCACAATGATGGAAGTAGTGGTGGAAGAACTTTGAAACAGAGTGGTGGCCAGTATCCCTATGAACAATGCTAAAAAGGGATCACTGGTGGTGGTCATGATTTCTTTGGCAAAATCACCCCCCAATGCTTTGATGCCTGAGGAAAGCCCTTTAATTCCCACCAGAAATAAATAAAGTGACAGAATGACTCCTGCCACTTTAAACAGAGTAATATATCGTTTATTCACTTAAAGTCAGCAACTTTTGAAGGGTATAATTTATAATTTTATTTTCACTCTATTTTACCAAATTTTTCATTTTGCCGCAAAAATTCCTACTACAAAATGGGATTAAAGT
>JASLLI010000003.1 GCA_030747125.1 Fidelibacterota bacterium
TGATGGATATAAATTATTGTGAAATCATATGTTTCCATACATGATGTTTCTCCACAAAATCTAAAGTATATTCCGAAAATAATTGAGACTCTTCGTTATCAATTTAAAATAAAAAATTTTTGCATACTTGTTATTCCAGGATTAAATTGGAATAATACTCAAATTGAAACATTGAAATCATGGCAAAATAGTGGCATTCAAATTGCAGCCCATGGCTGGCGACATAAGGCTAAAGACAAAAAATCTTTGTATCATAAAATTCATAGTATGATAATAAGTGCCAATTGCGCTGAGCATCTATCCAAGGACAAACAAGAAATTATTCAAATAATAACAGACTCTTTTAATTGGTTCGTGGATAATGGTTTGAAAAAACCAATACTCTATGTTCCACCCGCTTGGGCATTGGGAAAAATAACTAAAGAAGATTTAAATCAATTAAGCTTCACACTCTATGAGTGTACAACAGGGATGTTCTATAAAGAAAAATATTGTTTCTTACCTTTGCTTGGGTTTGAGGAAAAAACTTTTTGTGGATCAATAATCCGCCAATTTTTTAATGCATTAAATTTTATTTTGGCAAAATTTACCGGAATCATTCGAATTGCTATTCATCCCAATGATTTTAATTTATATTTAAAAAAAGATCTTGAGAGATATCTCTATAAATGTAGAGAGCTTGTATTGTTACATGAATTAAGATAAATACTTACTTAATATTAAATGAAAATGATGAATTCCTTTTTCATGTTCAGGAGAATATCTCCCTTTACTATAAAATCTTGATTTAATTCCTTTTTGAACCCTTAATACCACATCTTGATCTTCAAGCTCCACTTTTCCGATGGCGGAATCACCTTCTTTGGGCTGCTTTTTAGATTTAATAGGAAAGGATAAAAATCGGATCCGAGTCTGTCCAAGTGTTATTGGTTCAATAATATTAATTGACAGTCCCCACTCATAAAAGTTTAACATGAGGTTGGGAAAAATCCAATAATATAATCCATAGATATTTCTATTTGGAGATTCAGGGTTTTTTAATATGGCGATTTCTTTTTTCCCTTCTCCAATCTGTAAAACACTCTGATCTAAAAGTATAGTTTCATAAGAACCCAACTCAAGCTCCTTTGCTAACCCTTTATGTACAAAAGGCACATGAAACCCCTCCAGATAATTTTCGCAATAAAGAGCCCAATGAGCATCAATGACCCATTCAGCATCACTTGTTTCATCATGTTGTAACTCAGCGAAAGGGAATGCAGGTATTCTATTTTGAATATCTTCTAAAGCTGAATTGATATTTATTCCTCCTTCCAGGGAAACAAAGATAAAGTTCTTCCATGTTTGTATAGGAATTCGAGTTAAATCATCAGACGGAGCAGGAAAGTTTTCTACCTTTTCAAATCCAGGCATAGAATAAAATTTTCCATCTAATGAAAATTTTCTTCCATGATATTTGCAGTGTAGGTTTTTTCCATTACAAATTGTGGTTGTTGCTAAGTGTGCGCGATGAGTACAGACATTTGACAGGCAGCTAATGTCATTTTTTTCTTTTGTTAATACCAGAGGTTCGTTTATGATTCCTCGTAAAAAAGAGAAAGGAAAAATATTATTTTTTTCCAATGCATCAACTTCTGTAATTAACTGCCATGATTGAGCAAAAATTTTATCTTTTGCTATTTCAAAAGCCAATTTATTCAGATAAAACTCTGCAGGCAAAGTATCAGCCTGAGTAATATTTTTGTTTAATTCTAAATTTGGAATGACCATGAATTATATTTCAAAAAAAGGTTATTCTGCATTGATCAGATCAGTGGAAAGTGAATACTGGCTCATTAAATTCTCCTAAAGAGAAATTATGATTCCATTAAACGGTTTCTCACTACCTGCAAAGCTTGATCTTTTGAAATTCGTTCCTGGTGCATGGTGTCTCTGTCACGGATGGTAACGGTGCCATCCTCTTTTGTTTGTCCATCTACTGTAATACAGTAGGGTGTTCCGGCTTCGTCATGGCGACGGTAACGCTTCCCTATTGAATGCTGTTCATCATACCGCGTATTTATTCCAGCTTTGAAAAAATCAGAGACTATTTCCCGGGCTATTTCCGGCAGCCCTTCTTTTTTTACCAGGGGCAAAACAGCTGCCTTCATGGGAGCGAGTCTTGGATGCAATTTCATCACCACTCTGCTGCTTTCATTTCCTTCTGCATCAGGAACAGTCTCTTCATGATATGCATCCAGCAGATAAACGAGTAATCCTCTGGTAGCCCCTGCTGCCGGCTCGATCACAAATGGCGTGTACCGCCAGCCATTCTTACCCGTCTCCGGGTCTTGTTTCTGTTGATCAAAAAAGCTGAGTTTGGCACCTGAATGTTCAGCATGTTTCTTTAAGTCATAATCTGTTCTACTGGCAACACCCTCCAATTCATCAAAGCCCCAGGGGTACTCATATTCGATGTCGTAACAGGCATCTGCATAATGTGCAAGTTCATCTTTTTCGTGAGAACGGTATCTGAATTTATCCGGATTGTTGGCAAAGCTCTGCCACCATTCCATACGCTTATCCCGCCAATATTCCAGCCAATCTTTCTGTGTGCCAGGCTCTACAAAATATTCCATTTCCATTTGCTCAAACTCACACGAGCGAAAGATAAAATGTTCAACTGTCACTTCGTTTCGAAAGCTTTTACCCATCTGGGCAATACCAAAAGGTATTTTCATGCTCATTGATTGTTGGCAATTTAAAAATTGGACAAACATAGCCTGAGCTGTTTCAGGTCGGAGATATACGGCTGATTTTTTTACGATATCCTCAATTCCTTTTCGTATTTCTTTTCCATCCTTTTCCTGGTTTTTTTCTACATAGGAGGTAATTTCTCCAAGTACATCTACAGGACCTATCTGACTTCGGAACATAAGATTAAACTGACGCTCATCACTAAGAAAAGGACTCCCAAAAGTGGGACTCACATAACCGGAATAGGAAAATGTTTCTTTTGCAGAATCGCTGTCTTTATCAAAAAATCCAAAGGAGTTATCATCAATAGCTTTCAGACCTTCAAGAATTTTGCCTTTTCTGCGCAGCTCAATGTTAAACCGTTTTAATATAGCAGCTTGATAATCCTTTGCCTGTCCCTTGTCAGTACAAGTAATGGGCAGCTCATCTCCCGGTTGTGGTCTGGGGGCTTTGTCTGCCCGGAAGCGTTCCTTGCTAATAAGGCAGTCAACTAACGGATCAGAAAATCCAGCCAAATGTCCAGAGGCTTGCCAGACTTTGGAGTGCATAATGATGGATGCATCAATTCCGGTGACATCTTCTCTTTCATGAACCATGGAGCGCCACCATTCATTCATTAAATTTCGTTTCAACTCTACACCAAGAGGCCCGTAGTCATAAGCGGATTTAAGACCACCGTATATCTCGCTGCTTTGAAATACAAATCCCCTTTGTTTAGAAAGGGATATAACTTTATCCATAAGGGATAATTCGTTATTGTTACCCATAGTAACCCTTATTGTTAAATTATTTTAGTAAAGATGAAGGGGAAAGTTAAAGCTGTTACGATCTTTTCTTGAATCGTCTTTTGGATGGACCTTTGGCTTTTTTTTCTGCAATGAGTTGTAGAGCTGCTTCTAAAGTAAATTCATCTGTGTTGGTGGCTTTAGGGAGAGTAGCATTGATTTTCCCGTTGGTAACATACATGCCGTATCTGCCGTCTTTAATTTCAATAGCTGCTTTAGTTTCAGGGTCAATACCTAATTCTTTGATAACGGAAGGCTTTCCCCGGTTGCCTTTAGTAGCAAGAATTTCCAAAGCCCGCTCTAACTTCAGATCCACCAATGTATCAGGAAGATTTACAGATCGGGATTCTTTACCGCAACGAATATAGGGCCCATAACGGCCAATATCAGCTGTGATCACATCCCCTGATTCAGGGTGGCTGCCCAACTCCTTTGGAAGGGTAATGATGAATTGAGCCGTTTCAGGAGTTACATCCTCAGGAGTCATACCCGGCAGAAGGGATTTCATTTTATCGCCGCAATGCAGGTAAGGACCAAAGCGACCGTCTTTTAGTACTACTACATCACCAGACTCCGGATGTGTAGTAATTTCTTTAGGCCCTTCTGCCTTTTTCTTTAGGGCAGTTTCCGCTTCTCCAATGTTTAATTCTGAGGGGATGGCGTCATCCGGTAGCGTGGTATTGGTTTCTCCATCCTGCAAATAGACTCCATAACGACCAATGCGCACTTCAATTTCATTCCCGCCTTCTTTTTCAAGTTTTAAAATAGTGCGGGAGCTGTTCTTATCAAATTCAGAGTCTAATAAAATCTGAAGTCCCGGGGTTCCATTTTCACCGAAGTAGAAGTGATCTAAAAATTCTTCAGACTTCAATTCACTACGGGAGATAGCATCCAGGGTATCCTCTAATTTTGCAGTGAATTGCAGGTTGACCAAATCTTTAAAATACCGCTCTAAAAATTGAACCACAGCATAGGCAGTAAATGTGGGAATGAGGGCATTACTCACCTTGCGTACATACCCGCGTCGTTGAATATTTCCCATAATAGTGGCATAGGTTGATGGTCTGCCAATACCCAATGCTTCCAACTCTTTCACCAAAGACGCTTCCGTAAAACGAGGTGCCGGCTTAGTGAAATGCTGGATTGGAGTGAATGCATTGCCGGAAAGGGATTGACCCTCCTGAAGAGGCGGCAGAACCCTTTCTTTATCATCCCTGTCTTTTTTGGGGTCATCTATGTCTTCCACATATACTTTTAAAAATCCGGGAAACTCAATCACCTTACCATTGGCTGTGAAACGGGCATTTCCATTGGAGATATCCACAGCAGTTTTTTGGAGTTTTGCTGATTTCATCTGACTGGCAAGAGTTCGTTTCCAGATGAGATTATATAATTTGTATTCTGCTGGTTCCAGCTTTGATTTTTCTTCTTCAGGATGTTTAAAAACAGAACCAGCCGGGCGGATAGCTTCATGAGCTTCCTGTGCGTTTTTCACTTTGCTTTTATATAGACGGGGTTTTTCAGGTAAATACTCTTCTCCGAATAAATCTTTAATAGCATTTCGCGAACCGTTGAGAGCCTCTTCAGACAAGCTGACGGAATCTGTCCGCATATAGGTGATATACCCTTCTTCATAGAGTTTCTGTGCGGTGCGCATAACCTGCTGTGAAGACATATTCAGTTTACGAATACCCTCCTGCTGCAGTGTGGAAGTAATGAAAGGAGCATAGGGATTTTGAGTTGCAGGTTTCTGTTCAACTCTGGTGACTTTCCAATCTGAATTGAAAAATTCATCTGCTAGTTTCTGTGCAGTTTCCTGATTTAGGGAAAGTATATTATCTTTGAGAAGCTTTCCTGTATGTTTATCAAAGTCCTTACCCACTGCAATTTTCTTACCGTCATATTCGCGTAAGTTTGCTTCGCATATTTCCTTTTCAGCACCAAATTCTGCTGTAATGCTCCAATATTCGGACTCAGTAAAAAGGGAGCGTTCTTTTTCTCTGTCCACAACAATTTTTATTGCGGGAGATTGTACTCTGCCGGCAGAGAGGCCCCCCTTAACATTAAACCAAAGTTTTTCAGAAACCTGGTATCCCCAGAGGCGGTCTAATATTCTTCGAGCTTCCTGTGCTGAGACCAGAGACTGATCAATAGAGCGTATATGTTCAAAAGATTCTTTAATGGCTGTCTGGGTAATTTCATGGAAGGCTAAACGCTTCACAGGAATCGAGGGTTTCAACAGTTCCACTAGATGCCAGGCAATGGCTTCTCCTTCTCTGTCTGGATCCGTTGCCAGATAAAGAGTTGAAACATTCTTCAGAAGTTTTTTCAATTGGGTGATTACCTTGGACTTATCAGCGGAAGCAACATAAGTTGGTTTGAAACCATTTTCCACATCCACACCCAGCTCATTTTTAGGTAGGTCGCGGATATGTCCCACTGAAGCTTCTATCTGATACTCATCGCCAAGAAATTTTTTCAGCGTCCTCGCCTTGGAGGGAGATTCTACAATGATCAAACGCTTAGATTCTGATGCCATAATAATAAAACTTACTACCTTAAGCAAGGTATGAAGCAAATATAATTTTTATGAATTTCGGGTTTGGGAATTCAAATGATGAAGGTGTAAATACTACATTTTAATACCATTAAGAAACTTAGAGACTTTGAACTCAGGAACTTCAACTTGTAAATTTCAGTATGAAGCATTATGGCAATATACTCAAAATGAAAACTCATTTGGAATCACCGGTGCACTACGAACTACCCATAGGGAAAGATTTAGTTTCAATGAATGGCCTTATTGGAAAATATATCATATTAACCTGGCAGCAAGTCATTCACTGTATTGCCTGTGGGCGGAAATCCAATAAAAGCTTTGCCCAGGGCTTTTGTTATCCCTGTTTTATTTCGGCGCCTGAAACTTCAGAGTGTATTCTCCGTCCTGAACTTTGCCAGGCACATGAAGGAGTCGCACGAGATATGGATTGGGCAGAAAAACATTGCCTTCAGGAACATTTTGTGTATTTGGCTATTTCCAGTGGAGTAAAAGTGGGGGTGACCAGGTCTTCTCAAATTCCTACCCGCTGGATAGATCAGGGTGCGTGGCAGGCAATCATGCTGGCTAAAACACCAAATCGCTACACAGCAGGACTTATAGAAGTTGCATTGAAACAGCATATTTCAGACCGCACTCAATGGCAGAGAATGCTGAAAAATCAACTTATAGAAGGCGTGGATTTACAAGAAAAGAAACAGGAGATGATTGGTCATTTGTCCCCTGAGTTGCAACGGTATGAAAGTCAGGTAGAGAATATTACAGAGATATCCTTTCCTGTGAATGAGTATCCTGAAAAAGTGAAAAGCGTAGGGTTTGATAAATATGAAGAAATCAGCGGCAGGCTCTGGGGTATCAAAGGGCAGTACCTCATATTTGATGATGGCAGAGTGCTGAATATCCGTAAACATAATGGGTATTTGGTAGAGATGGAAGTATAGGGTTTACAAAGTTTCACTAAAATCCATTGGGGTTAACTCCTGTTTATGAGGAGTTACCACATTAATATTTAAACTATTTACTACTCCGATTGAAATTATTTCTAATATTACGGATAAATTTCTAAAAGTACTTTTCATTGATTTTGAATAAGGGCTTTTTCCTGAAACTGTATCTAATAATCTACACCGTAATTCAATATCCCTGTCACTTATTGATAGAGAACTTTCTAAAACAAACTTTGAATTTAACTGATTAGCAATTTTTCGAGGTAGCTTTTCATTAACATTTAATACATCGTTAATAGATGGTAGAATAATTTCACCACCACTATATGTAGAAATATTAATTATTAAATCTTCTGCAATCGAACGAATTATTTGATTGTTAGCTTGTGCCGAAATTATTTCTGGAGGCATGATGGTTACAGAGGGAATATCTGAATTTATTGAATCTATGGAGTTAAAACTAAAATATTGAATTAATAAAATAATCATCATTATAGAAAAACCTAAACAACCTATAATGATTGCAGGGGATGTTCTTAATTTGAGTTTTGACTTTGAAGGAAGTCCATGTGATGCAATAGTAAATAATTTTAGTTTCATTGGGATCCCTTTTAATTTAGGTCTACCAATAAAATTGAATTTGTAATCAGGCAAACTGGAAATATTTTGTTGAATTTTTTCAGATATTGCAATACCACCAATCGGTGAATATGGCACAATTCTGGAAGTTATATTTACATCATCACCCAATACATCTCCATTTTTTAATGTTATTTCTCCTTCATGAATTCCAATTCGTAAATTTAATTCTTCAATTTTACGAATTGACTCTTGGATATTAACACCACATTGTACTGCTTCGGTAACTGTTGAAAATGATAATAATAACCCATCCCCCATTTCTTTATGAATAGTGCCATTAAATTTGGAAATGATAGGAGAAATAAGTTCTCGGTGTAAATCTATTAAAGCTATTGCTTTCGATTCATCTTTTGCAGACATTGAAGTATATCCTACAATATCTGTGAACATGATGGCTGCAAGCTTTCTTTTTATAGCAGTTGGCACGGGTGAATTTAGTATTTTTAATTCGCATCAAGAAATTGAAAATTACCCAATCTAATTTACAGGAAATTTACTATTTTGAAAATTTTTATAACCTCTCTCCCTGAAAACAACTGGTGGGGAAATGGTACACCCCAATATGCAGATAATCCTGCAATGATTGAAGGGACCCTGCCAAATCAACACATCCTGACACAGGAATGGACTCAGCTTAAGCAGACACTTACTCATTCTGGCGTAGAAGTTGAAGTAGTTCCCTTCCCTCCAATTTTGGATGGGGATGATTCTGCCAATTGGAAACATGACTATGTATTCTTCCGGGATTTATATGTTACTAATCTAAATGGAGAAGCCGTACTGGCACGCTTTCGTGAAAAGGAGCGCCAGGCTGAAGTAGAGGTAGTGAAGGGATATTTATCCGAGAAGAATCAATTGACCATTCACCAACTACCTGAAGATTCTGAATGCTATATGGAGGGAGGTGAGTTATACTATTGTCCCTTGGAAAAAATTCTTTTTGCCGGAGAGTCTCGTAACAGTAAAAAAGGGAATGAACTCACAGCAGATTTTCTGCAGACAGATGAATTAATCGTTTTAAAATCTAAAGGATTTCATTTAGATACAGTATTTACTCCCGTTTTGGATTCCACCGGCAGTCTCTGTGCCTGTATTGTGTGCATGGAATTAATGGAGGCTGAATCTGCGAAAAGATTGAAAGATTTTTGTCAACAACAGATTATTGAATTACTTACCGTTCATCCGGATGAAGCCATCGGCAGTAATGGTGTGTTGGGGAGTTTTGCAGTGAATTGCTTACCTTTGCCAGGCATGCTGATTGGCTGTGCTCCATTTAAAAATGATGCTATAAATGCTGGTCTAAAAAATCATGGAGTACAGCATGTTATAACTCCTCTCACCCAGTTTAGACTTAGCGGGGGGTCGGTCCACTGTCTCACGAATGAGCTTTAAAAATATTATATTTCTCTTTTATATTCTGTCTGAAGTTAAAACTAAAAGGGAGCTTAGGAAAGGTGCATTTGTTCCAAAAAACCAGTTGTTGTAAAATTCATCTCCTATAATTACTCAAAATTACCATACACAAACTTACCTCCAACGACTGTCCCCAATATTTCTGTACTTAAAATATCGGAAGGGCTGCAATTAGTAATATCTTGGGAAAGAATGGTTAAATCTGCATCAAAACCTGGACGAATTTTCCCCCGTCTATGTTCAGCAAACTCTCCATAGGCAGCCCATGTGGTAAACATTTTAAGTGCATCAATTCTGGTGACGATTTCCTGCATTTGCCAGCCTTTTTCAGGTTTTCCCTTATGATTCTGCCGCGTTACAGCAGCATAATATTCAAAGAGGGGTTTTCCTTCTTCAATGGGGCAATCCGATCCACCGGGGATTTTGCAGCCTGCATCAATTAATGACTGCCAACGTGAAATACGATTCAGCCGATTTTCTCCGAGACGGTCATGCAGCCAGGGCATATCACTGGTACAATGAGTGGGCTGCATGGATGGGACAATACCATTTTTGGCAAAGCGGGGGATATCTTCATCGCAAACCATCTGAGCATGTTCAATTCTCCAGCGATGATTTTTAACTCCGTTTGCTGCTTCTGCATAGACATCCAGCACCATTCTGTTGCCACGGTCGCCAATGGCGTGGGTGCAGAGCTGGAAGCCTGCATCCCTGCAGCGATTTGCCAGGTCACGGAACTTTTCATAAGATATTAATATCAGTCCGCAAGTATTTGGGTGATCAGAATAGGGTTCTAACAGCGCTGCACCGCGGCTGCCTAATGCTCCGTCAATAAAGGCTTTAACAGAACGAATAGTATAATTTCCAATTTGTAGATTTCCACTCTCAATAAACTGATCCAACAATTTTTTATGACTGCTCCCAAGCATTCCATAAACACGGATAGGAAGTTCATCTTTCTCTGCCAGTTTTCTAAGAACTTTCACTACAGTCGGGTCTTGCCAGGCATCATGAATATTGGTTATGCCTCTGGGAATAATAATATCCAGAGCAAGCTTTATCCACTTTTCCACAAGAGATTCATTTGGCTTGGGAACGATGAATTGAACAGGATCCATAGCATTATCAATGAGGATACAATCATTAATAATATCACCACCGTCCGGAGGATCAGCAGCTACATCCAAACCAGATAATTGCATGGCTTTCTGATTTACCCAGCAGGAATGACCATCAATTCTGGTAAGCATTACAGGCTGCGAAATCGCTAATCCATTGAGGACCTCTTCTTTGGGAAAAGTTGGCGTATCCCATTTATTATGATCCCAACCGAATCCAAAAATCCATTCATCGCTATTTAATTCTTTGCTTTTTTCCAGTACTTTTTCAGCAATTTCTGTAGAAGAGTGACAGTCACGCAGTTGCAAAGTGTCAATTTGTTTACCCAGATTGGTGAGGTGAAAATGAGCATCCGTAAAACCGGGAATTACCACAGCACCTTTAAGATCAATGGAATTGCAATTATGATCAATGGCGTTGATACCGCTGATTTTACCATTAACAATGGATATGGCATCAGCACCGGGGCAGGAATCATCCATCGTAATGAACTGTCCATTAATTAAATTCATCTTTTTAAGCATGTGAAAATTTAGGGGCAATAAACGGGATTCTTCTAATGTATCCATTCATTTATTTAATTAACTGTTGATAGGTATGTTTTAGCAGTGGATAAATTCAAAATTAGTGTATGAAAAAAGAAGCGTTATTACCAAAAGAAATTAACTAAAGCAGAAACAGCGGTCTATTCTGCCCCTAAAGCAACCTTTATCCCAAACCCAACGAGAATAACTCCCATGATTTTTTCAAGTGGTTTCTGTGCTTTAATAAATTGGCTTTTTATTATATGGTGGTTAAAAAAAATTGCCACTAAAGTGAACCAAATCAAACAAAAAAGCGATGCGATAGCACCGTATAAAAATTGAATGTAAATTGGAGTTGTAGTACTCACCAGTTGTGCAAACACACTCACATAAAATACAGTTGCTTTTGGATTTAATGCATTTGTAATAAATCCTGTTTTAAAGGAGTTTATATCATTCATAAAAATATTATTACCACTTTCTGTTTCCACAGATTTTTCAGATGTATTTCGAATATTAGTAATTCCAAGATAAACGAGATAGGCAGCACCGAGAAATTTTATTATGGAAAACAGGATGAGAGATTTTGATATGATGACTCCAATGCCTGCTAAAGTATAAAATACATGTATCCAGTTGGCAATTGAGATTCCCAGTGCTGTCAATATTCCTGACCTTCGGGAGAAAGCCAAACTGTTTCTAGTGACTACAGCAAAATCAGGACCGGGAGAAATAACTGCAAGAATTGTAATCATAGTTACTGTAAGGAGTTCTGAACCATATTCTGTAATTGTAACATCCACTATAAAAATTCCCTCCATTGCTTAGAAAATAGCAATTCCAATAAAAAAGCCCCGTCAATGTTGACAGGGCTTTTATGCGTTGAATTTGTAGCCGGGTTAATTTCCTAAAACAATATTCACCAAAAGTACAACATCAAGAACATTAAGTGTTCCGTCGCCATTTATATCATTGCATCCCTCAGCATCCGCAGCAGCTAAAACCATATTCACTAAAAGTACTACATCCAGCACATTAGCTAATCCGTCACCATTAAGGTCTCCGGCAGGTTCACAGGAATTACCACCACCGCCTACAGATATAGGCAGGGTAATCTGCGGATCAGGATAGGATTCAATATCATCATCAGCAAACCAAAATTTGGCGTCGTAATCACCGTCTGCAACATCCTCCGATGTGAAGGATGCAGAATAAGTAACACCATCCTCATAGGTATGACCGTCGGGAATCATCTCCATTTCATGGAAGCAGTTTCCTCCATTAGGGTAGCAGATTTGTGCTGATCTGACCCAAGGCAGATTTCCATCTCCATCTGAATACTGAACGGAGAGAGTATTTGCTTCTGCATCAAAGGAAGGCTCACTAAGAGCCAGAGCGATATTACCATTTTGCGAAGTAGTAGTGCAAATCATCAATCCGGGATTGGTTTGATCTAATAAATTTACTTCAACATCTGTACCGCTGAGACCAGCTTCAACTGTTACGCCCAGTACAATAAATCCATTATAAGAATTTGGCCAGGTTCCCCATTGGCTGTCATTGGAGATATAACTCATAAGAGTGGTGGCCTGCATATTATTGCCTGCGGTGGAGTAGGATATATTGGTAGAGAGATAGTCGAATCCATCCAGTTCACCGGTAGTTAAATCTCCGGTAAGTTTCAGAACACCAGGGGTGAGTTGTCCAAATCCACCATCACCATAGCCAATGGCATAGGCCACCGCTTCCGTAGATTCGGGATTTACAATTCCAACACCATAGAGATACCATGGTCCGAAAAGACCACCCTCATCACAGCAGGAACCACTGAGAGTAAGGCTTACATAGAACCGTTCCACATCTGTATAAGAGTTACCTTCTGCATCTGTAGCAGGACTGCCCTTATAAGTTCCTCTTACAGCAGTAATATCATAACTGGAAGAGGCATCACCGGAGGGTTCATCAACCATATGTGCATAGAGATTACTGCTTGGGGGCCAATTTCCATTTTCGTTATGAGGAGTTCCGGATACAATGATAGTTCCATAGGATTCTCCTAAAGCCTCTGAGTTCACCAATCCGGATAAATAGGAATGAGCAGAACTTCCGTCGTTCGTACTTATGGTTCCACCCCAAGTGGTTTCATAGCCCGTTGTCCCTATAAGGTAAGCCGGTGCAGACTGCCACGATGATTGACCATCTGTGGAAACATACACTGTTGCAGATTCCGTCCCTGCCTGTAGTTCTGCAGAAACATCTGCATTTACGATAAATTCGGATCGAGGTGCCGTGGTGGCAAAATTAGAGAGAGGGAGTTCGCGGGTCTGATCTGCAAGAAATGCCCGTTTTGCTTTCATGGATTCGGAAAAGATCTTCTGGAGCATTTCATGTAATGCTTTCTGTCCCAATTCCGCTTTCTGCTCTGGGGTATAGGTATCTGCAAAAATGAGGGAAGCAGACAGTAAAATTCCCAGTGTAGCCGTAGTTTTGTATCGTTTCATTTAGATTTTCCTCCAATATTGAGAAAAGAAGTTAAAAAACATATCCGTTATAATCCTCGGAGTAAATCACATCTGTAATATTTTGTTACAATTACTTTAAGACCTGTTTTCTAATTTTTCCAATCTCTTTGTTAATCCATGTAAATTACAGGATATTTTATGGCAATGAAAAGACCCTTTCTCCTTTTTTGTATGCTGCAGTTATTCCTGAAAGCTGACTGTCCGGATGGTTTTCTGGAGTTTGATGATGTCTGCTATTTCAAAGCACATTATGATGTACTACAGGACTTTGTAGATGAAAACGAATCCCTTCGGGACAAAAAACCGGAAGAGATAGGATTTCAGGAATGGAAAGACGGCAGGTTACTTTCTCTGTATTTAAGCCATCATGAACTAAGCACTATCCCTGGCAGTATCGGACTTCTTAAAAACCTTATCCATCTTGACATAAGCAGGAATAATATGATCAGCCTTCCGGAAGGAATATGTGATATTTATCCCTACCACACACAAGTGGAGTTATCCCAAAATAAGATTTGTCCGCCCTACCCTTATTGTTTTGAATATATCGGAGATCAAGATGTATCCCGATGTGAAGAATTTTCCTGTCCGAAAAACTATACTGAAATTGAGGGAGAATGCTATGTATCTGACCATATCCAATCATTACAGGAAATCATTAATAGTAACCCCTCACTGAGAGAAAAACAACCATTGCAATTGGGAAAAGATATTGGAAACCTGGAATGGATGGATGGCAGACTCACTCACCTGAATCTGGTAAGTCATGAACTCATTTCGCTTCCTGATGCAGTATGTAATATTTTACCTGAACTGGAATTTGTAGATTTTTCCTATAATCAAATATGTCCGCCTTATCCATTCTGTATTGAATATTTAAGCAGACAGAATCAATCTGAGTGTTTGGCTTTAGAAAAAACAGAAGCCTTTGAACTGGATAGCAGCCTTACCAGTTGGGAACTCTCACCTCCTGTTCAATTTAGAGCAGATTTGGACGGTGAAGGTATGGAATCTGATTTGGAGGTACTGCAAAGTATAATTGATAATAACCCTGCATTAATTGGAACGGAACCTTTAAATCTGGGCAAACAACGCTGGAAAAATATGCGCCTCTTTTCCCTGGATTTATCCCAACTTGACATTACCTATCTTCCTGCAGAAATTTGTAGACTCCTGCCGCAGCTGAAATCCATTGCCCTCAGTGGAAATGCAATTTGCCCTCCCTATCCCACCTGTTTTGATTATGTAGGAAATCAGAAGCAAGATGTTTGTGGCAGGATTGATTGTCCAACCGGATACACAAAAATTGCAGAAGAGTGTTATTTTACCCGGCAGTTAGAGGTAATTGAGAAATTGAAAACCTTGAATCCGGCGCTTCACTCAAAGGAAACCTTGGAAGTAGGAACGCAGAAATGGCAGAACGGTAAACTGGAGAAACTTATTTTAAGCAGCTTAAAGATTGATATACTGCCCGATAGTTTCTGTTTACTTTCAGATGTCCAAACGGTGGAAATATCTAATAATAAAATTTGCCCTCCCTATCCCCAATGTTTGAGGGAACATCATGTCGGTTATCAGGAAATTGACCATTGTCTGGGAACTATCACCTGTCCACCGAATCATGTTACGTTTGATAATCATTGTTACTTTTATAATGACTTGCAGGTACTCATTGATATTTCCCGGGCAAACGAACACCTTTCTTCTTTTCATCCTCTATTGTTGGGTCATCAGGTTTGGAAAAATAATCGCTTGCAGATGCTTTATTTGAATCATTTGGAAATTTCCTACCTGCCTGCATCCATTTCAAAATTAGATAATTTGCAATACCTGTATCTGAATGATAATCAATTGGAAACCCTTCCTGAAAGCCTGTGTGAAATATATCCAACCTTAAAGGGGATAGAACTTGGGAATAATAAACTCTGCCCACCCTATCTTGAATGTTTTCAATTCATAGGCAGTCAAAACACCCAAAATTGTGAGCATCAGTTCTGCCCTTACGGTTACACGGAAATCAACGAGAAATGTTATTGGGAAAATGATATTTTAGTATTGAAGGACTTTATTGAAAAAAATAACAGTCTCAACGGCAGATTGCCCCTTGAAATTGGTGTGCAGAAGTGGCAGAATATGCGTTTGGATTTTCTATATTTAGGCGTGAATAATTTAACGGATATCCCTGAAAGTATCTGTAATATTTATGAGAATATGTCGGAAATTAATATTTCAGGCAATAAGATATGTCCGCCTTACCCAGCCTGTGTGGAAGAGTATATGGGCGAACAGGATACTTCCGGCTGCCCCTAATTCAGTTCTGCCTGTGCTGCAGCTAATCGTGCAATGGGAACACGGAAAGGAGAACAACTCACATAATCCAGACCTGCATGTTTGAAAAATTGAATGGATGCAGGATCACCGCCATGTTCCCCGCAAATCCCAATTTTCAACTCAGGATTCGCTGATCGTCCTTTCTCCACCCCAAGCTTTACCAACCTGCCAACTCCTTCAACATCTATGGATTGGAAAGGATCGCTCGCCAATATATTCCCCTGTAGATAATGAGGCAGAAAACTGCCAATATCATCTCTTGAAAAACCATAAGTGGTTTGGGTAAGATCATTGGTTCCGAAGGAGAAAAACTGCGCTGCCTTTCCTATGTGGTCTGCAGTCATACAGGCGCGAGGTAATTCTATCATGGTTCCCACCAGATAAGGGATTTCAATATGTGTACTTTTCTGTACTTTTTTGGCTATGGCATCAACAATGGATTTTTGATGCGTAAATTCCGATACTGTGCCCACTAGGGGAATCATAATTTCAGGATGAGGCTTAACCCCTTCCTGAATCAGTGTGGCTGCTGCATTGAAAATAGCTTCAGCCTGCATCTCAGTAATTTCAGGAAAAGATATTCCTAACCGGCAGCCTCTGTGCCCTAACATGGGGTTCGATTCATGTAAATTTTCTATTCGACTCTTTAATGCATCCAGTGTAATATTCAACGATTCAGCCAGTTCTTTAATTTGCTCTTCATCTTGGGGCAAAAACTCATGCAATGGCGGATCCAGAAGTCGAATAGTCACAGGATGAGGAGACATGGCTTTCAAAATTCCATAGAAATCATTCTGCTGATGAGGGAGCAGCTTTATAACCGCCTGCCTGCGTTCCTTCTCATTATGTGCCACAATCATTTCCCGCATTGCCATAATTCTGTCTGGTTCGAAAAACATATGTTCGGTACGGCAAAGACCTATCCCTTCAGCTCCGAAGTCCCTCGCTTGTTGTGCATCCTGGGGACTGTCTGCATTAGTACGAATACCTAATTTCCTCTTCCCATCTGCCATCACCATTAATTGTTGAAACCAATTATTTGTATTTAAGTCAACAGCCTTTAAAGGAATTTGCCCGGAATAAATATTTCCGTTGCTGCCGTTTAGGGTGAGCCAATCACCCTCCTTTAATGTGGTGCCATTTACAGAAAGAGATTTATCTGAGACTGAAATATTCAACTCAGAGCAGCCAACAATGCAGCATTTTCCCCATCCCCGTGCAACCAGGGCAGCATGAGAAGTCATTCCCCCTCGTGCAGTGAGAATGGCTGCAGAGGCAAACATACCATGTACATCCTCAGGCGAGGTTTCATTACGAACCAGAATCACTGTACGCCCTTCCTTGTACCAAGATTCAGCCTCATCAGCAGAAAAGACAATTTGACCAAAAGCACCTCCGGGCCCTGCAGGAAGACCTTTAGTTAATACAGGAGTCTGCTTTTCTATTTCAACATCCAGCGCAGGGTGCATAATTTCATCTAACTGATCAGGGCTTACGCGTAAAAGTGCTGTTTCTTCATCAATGAGATGATTTTCCACCATTTCTACCGCCATACGAACTGCCGCAGGACCGTTGCGTTTTCCTGTTCGTGTTTGCAGCATCCACAATCTGCCATGTTGAATGGTGAACTCAATATCCTGCATATCTTTATAATGGTTTTCCAGCCTGGTTCTAATTTGTAATAATTCTTTATAAATTTCAGGCATTGTCCCATCAAGGGTGGAAAGCGTTGATGCTTCATCACTTCGGCTGTTTTCATTCAGGGGATTTGGTGTTCGCAGCCCTGCAACCACATCTTCTCCCTGAGCATTGGGAAGCCATTCACCATAAAAGGCGTTTTCACCATTGGCAGGATTCCGCGTAAAGGCAACGCCTGTTGCACAATTTGCTCCCATATTACCAAACACCATTGCCTGAACATTTACCGCAGTTCCCCAATCATGGGGAATTTTTTCAATATTACGATAATGGACTGCCCGCTTACCATTCCAGGAGCTAAACACTGCATTAATACTGCCCCAGAGCTGCTCTCCGGCATCATCCGGGAAAGATTTCCCCAAATTTTCAGCAACTATTTTTTTAAAGTTCTCGCAAAGAATTTTGAGAGCTTTAGCAGACAAGTCTGTGTCAGCGGTAACATCCTCTTTCTCTTTAACAGAATCAAAATGATTCTCTAATTTTTCCCTGATACCCTTTCCCGGCTCCGGATCTATACCGGCAGCTTTTTCCATTACCACATCGGCGTACATGGTAATTAACCGGCGGTAGGCATCATACACAAAGCGCTCGTCTCCGGATTTTGCAATCAATCCGGGAATGGTGGCTGATGTGAGTCCAATATTGAGTACTGTTTCCATCATGCCCGGCATGGATTTGCGGGCACCGGAACGAACCGAAACCAAAAGAGGATTGTCAGCATCACCAAATTTCTGACCCATAATGGATTCTACAGAATGCAGGGCTGAAACAACTTCTGCATCCAATGAGGGAGAATAGTTGGAAGATTGTAAATATTCGGTACAAACTTGGGTGGTTATGGTAAACCCCGGTGGTACAGGAATACCCAAAGTGGTCATTTCAGCCAGGTTTGCTCCTTTGCCGCCTAAGAGGTTTTTGTCCTTTGCAGAGCCTTCTGCATTGCCTTCACCGAAAAAGTAAACTGATTTCACTGGTTTTTCCTTATTTAGTGGGGTAAAATTTGTGGAAAAATTACGGAGCTTGAGAAGTATAGAGTAAGGAGAAAGGGTAACAGTGGACAGTTAGCGATTGTTGGAAATCAGAACAGGGACAGGGTTAATTAAATTAAAAATTAAAAGTGAAAAATTTAACCAATTTTATTTGGAGCTACTTAAAGCTATTACCTAATTCCAATTAAATGTATCTCAACTATCTTGGTTAAGGTATTTTTCTCAGGCTCATTTCCAATGGTATTTGTGTATGATAAATACCCTGAATTATTTACCCTGGAAATATATTTTATTTTACAAATAGCTCATTCCAAAAATTCGGTGACCAGTTTCAACACTATACGCCACTTGCCAAAATCACCGCCATCCCTGCAACGGTAATGATTTTAAGTCCTGATGCTGAATGGGAAAAATCATTATTTCCAGAAGTGGAAGAAAGTTTGAAAAAAATAAAATAAATGAGGGGAAGTTCCACTCCTCCTATCAATAAAAGTAAGTATGGTAGTCCATACCAACCCTCCAGCCAGGGGAAAATTGCCCCGATACATAAAAGTATTGAAACGATCCGAAGAACGCTGAGGGTGGCAGGAATTCCAAAAGTATTGGGGAAGGTGCGAAGTTGAATCTGTGTATCACCTTCCAAATCTTCAGCGTCTTTAATGAGCTCCCGAATGAAAGACAATGCCATTGCCAATAAAAAAGGAACGATCATATAGGTAATCTCTCCTGTTAAAGCAGCTTCTGTAAACAGAAACACCATTCCCAAGGCGGCTGCTACAACTAAATTACCAATGAGGGGAATGCCTTTAAACAGAGGGGTATATAAAACAAGAAGGGGGAGGACAATAATTAGCCCCATATTTCGACCAAGAGGATGTAGATAAAAAGCAGATAAAATACCCACTCCGTAAAGGACTGCCATAAACAGGACTGCTTCTGTGATTTTCATCCTGCCTGAGGGAAGTATGCGCAACGGCCGATTGATTTCATCTGTATGAATATCCAGCACATCATTTAATATATTGGATGCCCCTGCAAAACTGAGAACAACCATCGCAGTAAAGGGTAAAAGGGGAGAGCTTATTGCCTCACATAAAAAGGCAGCAATAAAAACGGATAGGAGACTTAAAATGAGATTTAAGGGTCTGAGGATTTTAATAAAAGCTTGTAGCTTATTCAACTTCTCACCTCTACCACCCTGTAATCTCCCTGTAGATCTTTAAAGCTTTCTGTTTTAAGCTCTGCATTTTGAAAAATGGTTTCCACCGCGTCCTTTTGAGGATTCCCTCCAATCTCCAACAAAAGATACCCATTGGGATTTACTAATTCTCCATATTGATCAGCAAAACGGCGGTAGAAGGTGAGACCATCATTTTCATCAGTCAAAGCTACAGAGGGATCAAATTCTCTTACTTCCTTTTGCAGAGTGTCCATTTCATTCAACCCAATATAGGGTGGATTGGAAATTACTACATCAAATTTTGAATTGAACTGTTGGGTTAAAAAGTCATGTCTCGCCAACTGAATAGTTGACATTGAAAACAATGTCATGTTTTGCTGTGCAACCTCTATGGCTTGGGAGGATATATCCGTTGCATATATTTTGTCTGCAAGATTTTCGAGAGCAGCTGTAATGGCAATACACCCCGAACCTGTACCAATTTCCAACAGGGAGGTAACTTTGCCGTTGTTTTTCAATCTGCCTATAAGTATTTCAGATTCCGGGCGGGGAGTAAGTACATGTTGGTTCACTTTAAAGTCTCTACCATAAAAAGTGCCTTTCCCAATAATGTGTTGAAAAGGTTCTCCATTGATGCGTCTCTTCATCATATTGCGTAATTTCTGGAGATCATTACCGAGAAGAATTTCCTCAAAACGCATGTATAGATCAATGCGGGTACACTTTAATATTTCACAGAGGAACCATTCCATTTCACGGCGGGCATTACCTATACCCTTCTCTTTGAAATGATCCATTCCCCGGTTGATGAGGTCAATTATACGCAGCGGTATAGTGGCAGTTTTCATGGGAGATAATTACAATTACTTTGCTAAGCTCAGAAAGGGCAAATTTACAGGTCTATTCCACAATATGCGGTTATTCCACAAAGTAAAAATAACCAAAATCTATTAACTTTTAACTTATAACCGTTTTACACCGCCTCCATGGCAGCTTTCTGGTCTTCCAATTTCAGTGCTTCAATGGTTTCTGTGAGATCACCATCCATAATGTCATTGAGTTTATAGAGTGTAAGATTTATCCGGTGATCGGTGACCCTTCCCTGAGGGAAGTTATAAGTACGAATCTTGGCAGAGCGGTCCCCTGTTGAAACCATGGATTTGCGTGCATCTGCCCGTTCCTTGTGCTGTTTTTCCATTTCCACTTCATAAAGGCGGGAGCGCAACACCTTCATGGCTTTGTCCCGATTCTTATGTTGAGAGGTTTCATCCTGGCAAGTGACAACCAATCCAGTTGGATTATGTGTGATACGGATGGCAGACTCCGTCTTATTCACATGCTGACCTCCGGCACCGGAAGCACGATAAGTATCAATTTTCAAATCAGTTTCGTTTACTTCAATATCCACATCCTCTGCCTCAGGTAGAACAGCAACAGTGGCAGCACTTGTATGTACTCTTCCGCTGGACTCCGTTTCCGGTATGCGTTGTACTCTGTGAACACCGGATTCGAATTTCAATTGTCCATAAGCTCCCTCCCCGTTAATCGTAACGATGACTTCTTTAATTCCGCCGCCTTCATTATCATGGAGAGTCATAATTTCAGTCTTCCAGCCTTGGCGTTCCGCATAGCGCAGATACATTCGATAGAGGTTTCCTGCAAAGAGGGCAGCTTCATCTCCGCCTGTCCCCGATCTGATTTCAAGGATGGTGTTTTTATCATCATCAGGGTCTTTGGGGATGAGAAGAATTTTCAGTTTTTCTTCCTGTTGAGCAATTTCTTCCCTCAGCGGACCAATTTCATCTTTCACCAGTTCCTTTAGTTCAGGGTCATCCCCATTGAGAATTTCTTCGTCTTCCCGGAGCTGGTTGAAAGTGTCAATAAACTTTTTAGCATGTTCCACCAATTCGGACATGCTGCGGTGTTCCCGTGCCATTTTAGTAAATGCTTTCATATCCTGCATGGCTTCAGGTTGACTCATGAGTTCTGCTAATTCGTCATGGCGTGCAATGACAGATTCCAATTTATCAATCATCCGATAGCCTCGGCAACATAAGATTTTCCTGTGTAGCGTTTCATGTTATCACCAAATGCTGATTTTAATGCTTCCATAGCCACTTCCACCTGGTCATTTTCAGGTTGACGGGTAGTAATATTCTGCAGCCATAATCCAGGTTTGGACAATGCTCGAAAAAGAATATTTTCACGATGCTTTGCTGTTGCTTTCAATACTTCATATCCAAACCCTGCCACTACAGGTATGAAGGGAATGTGAATCAAAAGACGCATCCACACTTTCAGTTCATCCACCCACAACATGATGATGGAATCTAAAACGGAAAAGGAAAGAATTGCAACAATCATTATAATGAACATGAAGCTGGTTCCACAACGGGGGTGTTGGGTTGGAAAAGTCTGAGCGGTTTCTATTTCCAAATCTTTTCCTGATTCGAAATTATACACTGTTTTATGCTCCGCTCCATGATACTGGAACAATCGTTTCACATCTTTCATCAAAGATATGAGTGCCAGATAAGTAATAAAGAAAACCACTCTGAACATTCCTGAAATGAGATTGAAAACCAAAGCATCCTGATCTTTATCAAATAGCCAGGAAGTAAGCCCTATGGGAGCTGCAAAAAATAACCCTATGGCAAGCCCTATTGAAGCCAGGGTTAATAAAACATCTGCCAGCTTTCCTGAATTTTCAGATGAGGCTTCCGGCTCTACAATCTGTGCAGACCATTGAAGAGTTGAATAGCCAATTTTCAGAGCTTCAAATAGTCCCACCATACCTCTCAGGACAGGTTTTTTAAATTGAGGTTTTTTTTCCAGTACGGACTGAAAGTCATGACGGTCTAATTGTATTTTTCCTTCCGGATCCCGCACCGCAGTGGCATATGCGCCGGGAACACGCATCATCACACCTTCCATTACTGCTTGTCCACCAACCAGAATAGAAGACTGGGCAACAACCAGTCTGAGTTGTTTTAAAATAATATTCATAAAAAAAAGCGGCTCCGCTTAATTGATAACGGATACCGCCTTAATCCTATATTCCCCTGCTACTGTTTAATATCTTCTTCAGTCAGGTTATACTTTTCCATATATTTTTCAATACGACCGGCAGTATCAACCAGGTTTTGTTTTCCGGTAAAATAGGGATGACACTCACTGCAGATTTCCACATTAATTTTATCCACTGTGGCTCGGGTTTCAAAAGTATGACCGCATGCACAGTGAACTTTTGCCAACTTATAGTCCGGGTGTATTCCTTCTTTCATTTATTCTCCTTCCTACGCTAATTCTTTCAGGGTTTCTTCAAGTAAATCCAACGCACGCTTTAAATCATCATCTGAAGCGGCATAAGAGAAACGCACATGACCGTTTCCGCCAAAGGCATCACCTGCAACGGTGACGACCGCTTTTTGTTCCAGCAGGTACATGGATAAGTCATCTGATGTACGGATTTTACGGTTATCCCCCATATACGAACTGAAATCAGGGAAAACATAAAAAGCACCGCCAGGAGAATTGCAACTTACTCCATCCATTTGGTTCATGCGATTTACAATGTAATCCCGTCTTTTTTTGAATTCCTGCCGCATATATGCAACCTCAGACTGGTCACCAGACAACGCTTCTATAGCTGCTACCTGGGAAATTGAATTAGGGCAGGAAGTACTTTGTCCCTGCAATTTTCCCATGGCCTTAATGACATTCTTGTCTCCGGCGGCATACCCAATACGCCAGCCAGTCATTGCATATGTCTTTGAGCAGGACTGAAAAGTTAATACTTTTTCACAGTCTTCTGCCAGCATTGCAGTACTCACAAAGGGACGGTCATAGGTGAGCTGTTCATAACATTCATCCGAAAATACCCAGATGCCTCTTTCCCTGGCGAGTTCCAGCACTTTCAAAACTGCCTCATCACTCCACACGCCACCTGTGGGGTTTGAAGGAGAATTGACGATTATCCCTTTGGTTCTGGAGTTCAATTTTCCTTTAAGGTCATCAAATACGGGTTCAAATTGTCGGTTAGAATCTGTCGAAACAAAAATGGGTTTTGCACCGGTGACGGAAACAAAATCGGGAAAGGACACCCAATAGGGTGCAAAAATAATCACTTCATCACCCGTTTGGAACAAAGCCTGACAGGCATTATATAAAGAATGTTTTCCCCCGCAGGAAATGAGTATTTCTTCAGGAGAATAATCCAAATCATTATCCCGTTTCATTTTGGCAGCTGCAGCTTTTTTCAAATCCATCGTACCACCGCCGGGAGTGTAGCGTGTATGTCCATCATCAATGGCTTTTTTTGCAGCCAGCCTGATATTTTCCGGGGTGGGAAAATCAGGCTCTCCAACGGATAAATTGATTACATCCACTCCCTGTGCACGCAACTCTGCAGCCTTGGCAGTCATTGCCAAAGTTGCGGAGGGAGTGATGCGTCCTATTCTGTCTGATAACATGTACTCAGATGCGGATTATGAACTCATAGAGTCTAAAAATTCACGATTGGATTTTGTATGATTGAGCTTTTCAAGGAGGAACTCCATCGCTTCAACATTTGTCATTTCATCCAATAATTTTCTCAGCAGCCATACTCTGGATAGGTCTTTCCGTCCCATAAGCTTGTCTTCACGACGGGTACCGGATCGTTTTACATCAATTGCGGGATACACCCTGCGGTCGCTGAGATCTCGATCGAGAACTAATTCCTGATTTCCAGTTCCTTTAAATTCTTCAAAGATTACTTCATCCATGCGGCTTCCGGTATCAATGAGAGCAGTGGATACTATAGTAAGACTGCCCCCGCCTTCAACATTTCTGGCAGCACCAAAAAATCGTTTTGGTTTATGGAGAGCGTTAGAGTCCACACCACCGGTAAGAATTTTACCACTGTGAGGGATGACTGTATTATAAGCTCGTGCCAACCTCGTTAGGGAGTCTAACAATATGACAACATCCTGACCACTTTCCACCATGCGTTTTGCTTTTTCAATCACCATTTCACTCACCTGAACATGCCTCTCAGCAGGTTCATCAAAAGTAGAACCGATTACGACTGCATCAACAGAGCGGGACATATCGGTTACTTCTTCAGGGCGCTCATCAATAAGAAGTATGATTACCTGAATATTCGGATCGTTAGTGGTAATGGCATTCGCAATCTTTTGCAGCAATATGGTTTTTCCTGTTTTAGGCTGAGCTACGATGAGTCCTCTTTGTCCCTTACCAATAGGCGCAAGCAGGTCAATGGTTCTGGTGGAATATTCCTTTGCAGTGGTTTCTAATTTTATCGCCTCATCAGGGAACAGAGGAGTGAGGTTATCAAAATAGACAATATTCTTATTTTTTTCAGGGGAAACCGTATTAATTGTATCCACTCTGAGAAGGGCAAAAAAGCGTTCATTATCTTTGGGAGGTCTCACCTGACCTGAGATTTGGTGCCCTGTCCGCAGCTTGAATCTTTTTATCTGAGAATGGGATACATAAATGTCATCAGGTCCAGGTAGATAGCTATAATCCTGCGAGCGTAAAAAACCATAGCCGTCAGGCATGACTTCCAATACACCGGAGGCAAAAATATTGCCCTTTTTCTTTGCCTGAATTCCCAGAATTTCTTTAATCAAATCCTGTTTACGCAAGCCTGAATATTCAGTTGCACCTAAATCGGAGGCAAATTTCTGCAATTCTTTTACAGTCAATGCCTGTAATTCACTGGTTTCCATAAAATTTCCTAAGTAGTTTTAAATTATTGTAATGAGAAAAGTTCTTGATGGATTTTCGAGGAAACGGGAGCTGTCCCCGTGCCCAAATATAGGGCAGTTTTAAATGCTGGCAAAGGATAATTTAAAGATTGAGGACACTGCCGGTCCAAGACAATGGCTGCCAATAATTGCTAATCCATCTTCTTTTGATAAACTCCTCAAACCGTGCTGAATGGCATTGGTTGGATCGGAGTATTTTACAACAGCCTTCATTTCCGAAAAATTGTCCGCCAATATTTCCGGCGGCATGGGGTTTCTGTCTCCAGCCTGAGTGCAGATAATTTTCGAAAAGAGAGATTCAATTTTTGAAATGGCAGATTCAATTCGCTTTCTTGCCTGCAGGGCAATAATTAAAGTAGAATCTCCCCCAATACACAAATTTTCATAATATTGCAGGAAGTTCATGATGCTGTCCAAATTATGGGCAACGTCAAATACAATAAATGGGTTCTCTTTAATAATCTGGTTTCTGCCATGCCAGCGGACAGACTGCAGCCCCCTGTGAATAATGGATTCAGAAACGGTGAAGTTTGGAATCTGTATCAGGGTTTCGGCAGCAAGCAATGCATTTTCTTTTTGAATCTTTCCAGGAAGATTGATTGTGAACGACTGCTTTTTTTCTCCATTGACAAAATGAATTGGACTCTCCATTTTTACCGCTTGGGATGTCAATACCTCTGTAACCTCTTTATTTTGTTTTGCACTAATGCAAGGGATTCCCTGTTTCATTGCACCTGATTTTTCTATGGCAATCTCCATAAGGGATTCGCCTAATATTTCCATGTGATCCAGAGAAATGGGAGTCATAACTGTGGCTACAGGTTCACAGACAGAAACGGAGTCCAATCTTCCGCCCAGCCCGGTTTCCATCACCGCAACATCCACCTTTCCCTTTTTGAAATACCAGAAAGCCAGGGCAGTGATGGACTCGAAAAATGATGCTTCCAACGAATCAATGGCTTCCTTATAGTCCATTATAAACTGTTCCATAACTGTATCAGAAATGGGTGTCCCATTAATTCGGATCCTCTCATTTACTTCAACCAAATGCGGAGAAGTAAAAAGCCCAGTTTTATATCCTCCCTCTTTTAGAATGCCGGCTAACATGGCACTGACGGATCCTTTGCCGTTTGTCCCGGCAACCTGAATGACAGGCAATCCATTTTGGGGATTTCCGCAGGCATCCATAAGCAGTTTTGTTCGCGTTAGTCCCATTTTAATGCCACGGGATTCAATATTCAATAAGTATTGAATGGGATCTTTCATAGCAGGGAAACATGAGTTACATTTTCCAGAGGTCTTCCCAGAAAACGGCTGCCAAGCTCATCGAATTTTTGTGGAAAATCTGATACAAAAAATCTTGTGGTTTTTAAAGCGTTTTCCGTATTGAATTTCTCTTCTTTTTTCAGATGATGTTTTAGTTGTTCTCCCACTGTTTCCCCGGAATATACCAATTGAATATGGTCCGGAACAGCTGATAAAATGGTGTCAGCCATAATGGGATAATGGGTGCATCCTAAAATTAATGTATCAGTATTCAAAGTTGAAAGGGGAGAGAGATACTGCATTGCTACCTCTCTGGCAATGGAAGTTTCAGCCCAGCCTTCTTCAATCAAGGGGACAAACAGGGGACAGGAAATTTCTTTGACACTTATCCCTCTATTCAAACTGTTAAAAGCAGCAGTATAGGCTCCCGATTGCACCGTTGCTGTAGTGCCTATAACTCCCACAGATTGTGTTTTAGTAATAGTTGAAGCAAATTCTACAGAAGGTGTTACCACATTAAAAACAGGCACCTCATATTCTGATTGAAGGGTGGTGCAGGCTACTGCTGAAGCGGTATTGCAGGCAATGACCACTGCCTTAGTACCATGTTCAACAAAAAAATCCAGTATATGGCGGGAATACTGAGTGACGGTTTCGGCAGACTTAGTTCCATAGGGAACATGGGCAGTATCCCCAAAATAAAGAAAGGATTCCTTTGGCAGAATTTTTTCGAGGGCTCGCAATACGGTGAGTCCACCCAGTCCGCTGTCAAATACTCCAATGGGTGAATCAGAAGAAATGTTAGTTGTCACTAATCAGGGGATTTTCGTATTTATCTTTAAAATTAACCAGAGCAGAAAAAACAGCCTGAGCAATTTTCTGTCTATAGCGGGATTGTCCTAATAATTTCATTTCAGATTTGTTTGACAGAAACCCTGCTTCAATGAGAACATTGGGCATGGATGCACCTACCAACACATGGAAACCAGCTTGTTTCACTCCTCTGTTGGGCGAAGTGAGTACCTTATCCAACTCCTTTTGAATTTCTGCAGCGAGAAATTCTGATTCTTTCATGAAGGCAGATTGTGCCATAGCATACAAAATGAGTTTGTCATTGGAGAGTTTTTCATACTCATGATACTGCTCCTCCATGGCGATCACCTCATTTTCTCTGCGTGCCACTTCAATAGCATCTTCAGTTTTTCCCGGGCGGAGGAGATATGTTTCAAATCCTCTCACACTGTGGTTTTTATGAGCAGAGTTTGCATGGATGGATATAAAGACTTTTCCTCCCGAATCATTGGCAATTTTAGTGCGTTTCCACAGGGGAATATACACATCTTCGTCACGGGTATAAATAACCTTGATACCCAGATTGGTTTCAATTAGTTTTCCTAATTTTTTTGCAATATCCAAGGTGACAGTTTTTTCCTGGAGGCCTCCAATTCCAATTGCTCCTGCATCCTTTCCACCGTGACCTGCATCAATGACTATGGTATCCAACAGCCAGCGTCGGCGCATTTCTTTAATCTTATCTGCATTCTCTGCCATGGCTGTTCTGAGAAAGATAGAAATATGATCATTATATGCTTCTAACTCAAAATCGTCCACCTTTGACTTGAGCAAAAAGGAAACTTGGGCAGACTCCTGAGACTGTATGGTACGAATTCGAACCACCGGATTTCTAAGTTGTGACTCCACCAGGCTTAGTGAATCCACTTTAGCGCCGGCAATGGTTAGGTTCAGCCATCCTCCCCGGGTAATGGATGCCGCCAAAACATCAGCAGCAAATTTTTTCGAAGTATTTACTTTTAATACAGAGCCATTTACTTTGTTTTGGATCGTGACTCCATGCACATTAAAATTAGGCGCATTGGTGAGTATGTATTCCTCTGAGGAATCTAATAGTGCATTGGGTAGTCCGGTAGAATTGAGGATGGGTAAAAAGGAATCAACGGGAATGAAGAAATCGTTTCCATCATACACAACGGGAAGATGCATATGGAAGATTTTATCATTAACCTTTACAAAGGAGGAATGAGGGGACAGCGTAAGTTTGATGCTTTGAAAACGAAACTCCAGTTTTTCCTTATCATCATAGAAGATGGTGCGAATTTCCTGCGATTCTGCATATTCAATAGCGGAAATATATTTGTTTCCGTCAATGACATAAAGCTTGGTTTTTGTACTTAACCCAGTTTGCAGCCAGGCAAGAGATATTAACCAGATAACGGAAAAAAGAATGCGAAATACTGTGGAAATTCGAAATGTCATTCTGTAAAATTTACCCAGTCTGAAATTCAGAATACAATATCCAACTGCAGGGCAAATACGGAATTCATTTCCCAAAGACCATTAAGATAAGGTAAAAGGGTATATCGTGCAGAGATGTGGTGAGTGGAATCTAATTTACATTTTAACAAGGTAAAAATAGAAATCCCCTCTCCATAAAAGGGCTTAAGGCCGAACTCTCCTGCCATTCCCGGAAGTACCAAATACACTCTCGAACTCCAATCATCAGTATTAAAATAAACTGTACCCAATGTTGAATTAAAGTTGCCCATAACTATTTTTTTTGATTGCAATTGAAGTATATATCCCCAATTTTCCTGCGGTTTAATAAGAATGAGTTTTCCTTTTGCTTTCCAGCCATTTCCTATGGTGAGGGTTAAATATTGCTTTTGTATTTCTGTTAATTGGGATTGCACAACTTCTGTCAATAACCTTTTGCGGTAATTTAAATCAAATTTGAAATGATGATTTTTTACCGCCATCCCCATAAATAGTTCCTGTCCTTTTTTTTCAGGTTCATTATCATTTTGTATTTCTTTGGCAAAATCCTTCCATCCATAAAAAGAAATGCTTTCATTTTTAAAATATACAGCAAATAACACTCCCTTTTCATTTTGTGATTTGCCCAATCCGTTTGCAGGACTTCCGCTGAAAGGCTGCCATTTGGGAGGAAGATAACGAAACTGAGTGACAAATTTTAATCTACTGTTCCTGGAATAAAATTGAAAGTATTGAGCAAGTTTATCTTTTTGAATTGCTGATTCTGCTGTGACCCCCCAGCTATCTTGGTTATTTTTCATTGCAAGGGAATAGGATGGAAATTTATTGGCTGAAATGATGGCATTTGGAATGAAAAGAATTTGGTGATGCTCCAATTTCGCTGTAGCTAAGAGAACTTTATCCACAATACCAATTTTATAATAGTTTTCCTTTTCCACCATTACACCAACAGGATTATAATAAGATGCTGCCCCCAAATAAGTTCCTGTTTTCCAATGTACCTTTCCCAAAGAGGCAGGATTTGAAGGAGACTTTATCGTGGCATAATCACTACCTAATAAAAGTCCATTTCCTGATTGAAACCTGAGAGACCCCACCTTAAAATCATATCCATTAAAATTGCCGGTGAGAAAAAACTTTTGATTGTTGAATTGATGTGTATCAATGGACTTATCCATCCTGAGCCCAAGTTGTACTTCATTAAAGGAATAGACCATTTTCTGGTGCCAAATATCCCTGCCATCTTTGTTAATGGTTCTTGCTCTGTATAAAAAAGAAGAGTGAATATTTTCAACGGGCTCATAATCCAGATCAATATAATCTTCTGAACTGGGGATAAAGTTGTCAGTCCATAAAAAGGAGATAATACATAAAATTGAACTACTTAAATGCAAGGGATACACCATAGGTGATTCCTAATTGGGGATGGAGCAGAAAAAAAAGTTCAGGGGTTAATTTTTTTACTTGAAAAACTGTACCACACAATATCTCAGTAGTTCCGGACATCATTCCCATTTTGATTTTTGAATTTGCGAATATGGCATATTCCCAAATAAAGTTTAATTCAGGAGGATAGAGCATATCTTTAAATAGAGCAACCTGAAATTGATGTTTCTCAAGATAGTAAACTACATCGAACCGGAATATTTGGGGCAGGTCATTTTTCAATCTGTCAGTAATAAACAAATTTTTCAATTCAATGGAATACTGAAAAGTTG
This sequence comes from Fidelibacterota bacterium, assembly GCA_030747125.1. Classification (GTDB taxonomy): domain Bacteria; phylum Fidelibacterota; class Marinisomatia; order SCGC-AAA003-L08; family D37C17; genus D37C17. Next base: position 30,494 of record JASLLI010000003.1, read on the forward strand.
AATCGGAACGGGTGAGATAGATTCCCGTAGAAGATGCATATAAATCGGGATAATTTTTTATGAGCACAGAGTAACCCTGAATAATGGGTCCCAAGCGGAAACCTCTGCCAATGGACGTAGAAAATTTTAATTCAAAAACTGATTCTCTGTACAGATTATCACCTGAAGTACTAAAAAAGGCGTGAAATGGGAATGAACTTATTTTATTGTTAAAGTGAATTTGAGATTGGGCGAAGGCGGGCATCCCGTAAGGAGTGATATGGGAAAGGTGTAGTTGCTGACCATACTTAAAATCTAAATATTGATATTTGAAGGTATTTTCAAATGCAGGGAAACAGAGTTTAGATAAAAACAAAACAAAGAGAAGGGATGATTTTTTTTGGGACATATTTAGTGTTATTTAGATAATCAATAATTTTTATTTCCTGTCTGTATTCCTCCTGTCTATTACCCGAAAAACTTTTTCACCCGGCTTCACCATTTGATAGCGTTCCTGTGCAATTTTTTTAATATACTCTTCATCATTGGTTAAACGGTCTAATTCCTCCGTAAGAGATTTTTCCTCCGCAATGAGGCGGTTAATTTCCGATTGAATATGTTCTCGTTTATTTTTCAATTGGTACCAGCGCAGGACACCCATTTCACTGGTAAACAAATACAACATTCCCAGAATAAGGATTAAAGGAAAAACCAAATTTCTGTTTTTCAGGTTTGGTCTGTTTTTTTTCCCTTTTTTCAGCATCCTAAATAGGCATTCCCGGCGTATGTACTTTTACCGTTTAACTGTTCTTCAATGCGTAGTAGTTGATTATATTTGGCTGTTCTGTCTGTTCTGCAGATTGAGCCGGTCTTAATTTGCCCAACTCCTGTTGCAACAGAAAAATCTGCAATGGTTGTGTCTTCCGTCTCTCCGGAGCGATGTGATATAACGGAAGCTATACCTGCGGACTTTGCCAGATTAATAGTCTCCAAAGTTTCACTTACAGTTCCTATTTGATTTAATTTTATCAGTATGGCATTCATTGATTTTTCGTCAATTGCCCGTTGCAGTCGTATTGGATTGGTTACGGTTAAATCGTCTCCCACTAACTGCACCTTTGAGCCTAATCGTTTATGGAGCTGCTGCCAGCCTTCCCAATCGTTTTCATCTAATCCATCTTCAATGGATACAATGGGATAATTTCCGCATAATTTTTCATAGTAGTCAATCATTTCTGAAGAGGTGAGGGATTTTCCTTCGGAAGCCAATTCATACAGTCCTGTAGATTTATTATAGAGTTCACTGGAAGCAACATCTAAGGCAACAGCAACATCTTCACCGTTTTTATAGCCTGCTTTTTCAACTGCAGCCAGGAGGAGTTCAATTGCTTCATCATTGGAATTCAAATCAGGAGCAAAGCCGCCTTCATCCCCTACATTAGTATTGAGTCCCTGGCTTTTGAGAACTGATTTCAATTGATGGAAAATTTCTGCACCCATCTGCAACGCATGGGCAAAGGATTCTGCACCTGAAGGGAATATCATAAATTCCTGAATATCTACATTATTATCTGCATGGCTGCCACCATTTAAAATATTCATCATAGGGGTTGGCAGAATAAACTGGGAATCTTTGTGGAGATATTCAAAAAGGGGAACCTTTTTATATTGAGCACCTGCATGCACCGTAGCCAAAGACACCCCTAAAATGGCATTGGCACCCAGACGGGATTTGTTTTCAGTACCATCTAACTCAAGCATGGTGGAATCAATTTCATGTATATCAAGAATATTCATTCCCACCAGCTTTGGTGCAATATTATGATTTACATTTGCTACAGCAGTTTTTACAGATTTGCCTAAATAGGAGTCATTGTTGTCCCTAAGTTCCACTGCTTCATATTCCCCTGTTGAAGCACCGCTGGGAACAGCAGCTCTGCCAAAACTTCCATCGGTCAATGTTAAATCCACCTCAAGGGTTGGGTTACCGCGGGAATCTAAAATCTGACGGGCATGGATTGAACGAATTTCACTCATATATTTTAATAATCCTTAAACTATGATTTAATTTAATTTATCCTGGCTTCAATAAACAGAAATAGGAAATTAACCTCCAAATCTGTTTTTTCTATGACGATATTAATAAGAAAATTTACGCCTAAAGATACCAGGGATTGGGATGAGTTTGTCCTCAACTCAAATAATGGTACCATATTTCATACCCGAAAATTTCTGGGGTATCATCCTCCAGACCATTTTAAGGATAACAGCCTCATATTCGAAAAAAAGGGAAATATCCTCGCCTTACTTCCTGCAGCAATAATTAGGAGTGAAAAGGAGAAAATACTCATTTCTCATCCCGGCGCTTCAGTAGGTGCTCTTGTGGTGAGTGAAAATATCTCATTCGCTGAAACTTTATCCCTTACCAAGAAATTAGTGGAGTATGCAAAGGATCAAAAAATAAACAAAGTGCAGCTTACAATACCTCCGATTATATATTCTCATAAACCCTCTCATTATTTGGATTTTTCCTTCCAAAAGCAGGGGTTTACTTACAAAAAGAGAGAAATGTCCAGTATCCTTTTTTTGGAAGATACCATCGAACAAAACTTGAAAAAATTTAAACCTACCCATCGCACCGCTGTCAGAAAGGGTATTAAATCCGGAATTGAAGTGAATCAATCAGAAGATATTCAATCTTTTTATAAAATTCTGGAAAACAATCTTTCCATTCGTCACAATGTAAAGCCAACACACACACTTGAGGAACTAACAAAACTCATAAAGATGTTCCCGGAAGAGATACAATTAACAGCTGCATTTTATAAAAATAAAATGATTGGCGGCGTGGTGAATTTCTGTGTGAATCGTCAAGTTATGCTGGCATTCTATATCAGTCATTTACCTGAATTTCAAGAGATGCGCCCCTTAAATACACTCTTCTATTATATTTTTGATAAAGCCATTTCAAAGGGATATACTATTTATGATTTTGGGATATTTACCGTAGGGGAATCTCCAAATATGGGCTTAGCCCGCTTTAAAGAAAACTTCGGTGCCAGCGGAATTTTCCGTGATACTCTGGAACTCAATCTGACCTGATGTCCCTAAAACTTCTGGGGAAGCAATCCATCATTTATGGTGTGGGACATATAGCGGTACGGGGGGTTACCTTTCTACTACTCCCGCTCTACACCAATGTCTTCTCCCTGCAGGACTATGGTGTAATTTCTCTTGCCTATACCTTTTTAGGTTTCATGGGCATTGTATTGAACTATGGGCTGGATGCCTCTTTATTGAAACATTATGTCCCTGCAGAAAAAAGTGAAAGGACATCCATTTTAACCACTGCCTATGTATCCTTTTTTTTCACCACCCTCGTTTTTTCACTATTGTTTTTCCAGTTTCGAAGTCAGGTGGGAACACTTCTGTTTGATGATGCAAATCCGGAAATCGCAGGATTAGTTGCAGCAATTTTATTTTTAGATACTCTGTGGTCAATCCATGTTCTCATTCTTCGTGCGGAAGGAAAAGCCTATTATTTCACCACGGTCAACTTAATAAATGTAATTATTACCCTTACGCTCAACCTGCTATTTGTATTCAAGTTTCAATGGGGAATAAAAGGGGTCCTCCTCAGTAATATGATTGCTTCCTGTATTATTTTCACAACCACTTTACCAATTATATTCCGCAGGATATCTCTGTCAAAACTGTCATGGATTCATTGGAAGAAACTCATGCACTTTGGTCTGCCCTTTCTCCCGTCAGGAGTTTTTGCAATGATTTTAGAGCTCTCTGACCGCTATGTTTTACGATATCTTACCGATGTAGGCACCGTTGGGCTCTATAGCGCCGGTTATAAATTGGGGATGCTGATGATGCTGGTGGTAATGGGATTTAATATGGCCTGGCAGCCATATTTTTTAAAAAAAGAGGTGCAGGACAGGGACTATATAACAAAGGTAACTACTATTACCCTCACCGGTCTCGGTTTTCTGTTTATCCTTATCATTTTATGGATTGATACTATTGTCACTTTTGAAATAGGAAGCTTTTCACCTATTGGTTCTGAGTATTGGTCTGCAACCCAAATCGTTCCTCTTATTGCCTTAGCCTATATCTTTCATGCTGCCTATCTCCTCCAGTTACCTGGTGTGTACCTGTTGGAGAAATCTTTTTGGATACCCTGGATTCGCGGAGTAGGTGCAGTGAGTAATATTGCGTTAAATTTTCTTCTGATTCCCATTTATGGTATCATGGGTGCTGCCACCGCCACCTGCATATCCTTTATATTAATGGCAGTGATTTTATTTATGGTGAATAAGCGTTTTTTTCCTGTAAACTATGAATGGAACAAGATTTTGATAATTGGCTCAACTGTTTTTTTAATATGGCTGCTCCAATCAACTTATGAATTTAGTGTAATTGTTAATTTACTACTCACGGCGGCTTACCCTTTGTCAGTGATCCTATTCAGAGTAGTGAACTATAAAAGCATTTTACTGCTATTTACCAAAAATGAGTTACCCCAAAATTGACTGTAATAATTCTTTAATTGATTGTGCAAATTGCCCTTTCCCAAACCGCTTAATGGTGGTATTACGAATTTCTTCTCTGTCAAATTGGTGATAATTTTGAATCATTTTCTGTATTCCTTCTTTTAGAGCTGAGACTGACTCTGGTTTTGCCAAAAAACCCACTTCTGAGGTAACAATATCTTCCGGTCCCCCGCAATCTGTTGCCACTACAGGAACCCCACAAGCTCCTGCTTCAATTAATGCCATCCCAAAAGTTTCAACTTGTGAGGGTAATACTAGAATATCAGCTTTATGCAATTCCTTTACCAACTCTGCTTGTGGGAGATGGCCAAGAAATTTTACGGATTTGGATATTCCCTTAGAATAAACCATCTTTTCCAACTGTTTTCTCAAAGACCCTTTTCCTGCTAAATAGAGCGCAAGAGAATGACCTTCATTAATTATCTGATGGAATGCCTCTAACAAAATATCAATGCGTTTTTCCTCTCTAAAATGGGCAATACATAAAATATTTTTCGGTGTGTTTTCTGAGCGTGTTGCCAAAGTGAAAATATCTTCATCTACAGGGTTAGGAAGCAAAGCCAATTTTGAAGAAAATTCAGGATAATTATTGTTTAACGAATTATACAAATCATTTGAGGTGGCAATGATTTTTGATGCATTTGTATAAGTAGTTTTTATCAGCCCAATTTGAATTTCTGAAAAGTCATTATTAAGGAATTCTTTTAAATGTTCTGAAACCATGAAGGGAATCTGTTGACTATTCAGATATTCCCCCAATGCTGCTCCTGCCCAGAGGGTTGACTGAAACCAAACGGCATCAGGCCTCCCTTCTTTTTGTATCAAATGTTGAAATAATTTCAGGGTTATTAAAGTATAACGCTGGAACGCCATCTTCTCTAATTTAGGGAAAATATTCACAGACTGAGATATATAGGTTGGAATCCCCTCCTCAATTTTTTCCTGAATATTGCTGCTAAACGGAGCTCTGAACACGTCTTTTACAGAATGTACTATATGCGTTCCGACAACAACATTCAACCCACACTCTTTAAGCATTTGGGCTCTTTCTTTGAAAAAAGTACCACTCTCAGGATGTAATTCTGTAGGGTACCAGGATGGAATAATGAAAAGTTTCAATGTATAAAAATCTGGTAAATTTTCCGGGTATAATTTCCAGACATCTGTCATTTTTTGAAATAAATAAGACAAATACTAAATTGAAAATTCTCTACATCTCTCCGGAAAATACAGTAGGCACACTGAGCCTTTGGAAAAAAGCCCATGAAGACCGTGGAAACCAATGCGAATTTGTTACTATGTACCCCTCCCGTTTTCATGATGATAATGGAATTTGTCTGCACCTTCCCCTCATTAAATCGAACCCTGCATATATGCAGATGCGCCATAATTATTATAAACTTAGCCGGGGTGCATCCGGTGATTACACAGAAAAAAAAGGGTATCCTCCCACTTGGCAGGCTTCTTCCCATTTGGAAAAATATTTTTTCAGATTCAGAGATTTACTCTGGAGTCATTGGATTGAGCCTGCCATTAAAAAATACAACCTATTGGAGTATGATATCTACCACCTTGAATGGGGATTGGACTTTTATCGCGACGGCAGGTTTGCACAAAAATTGGCAGATATGGGAAAACCTCTTGTCTGCACCTACCATGGTCAGGATATGCGTACCAGAGGGGTGATCCCTGCCATTGATAAGTTGAGCAAACTCAATCTCACCAGCGAATTAGATTTATTAGAAAAGCATCCTCATATTCACTATCTGTTTTTACCCTACGATACTTCAAAAGACATTCCGGACTATGGGGTGCAATCTACTCCCCAAGTCTGCCACACCCCCACTAATAGATATTATAAGGGTAGTGATATTATCATTCCTGTATGTGAAAAACTGGCAGCTGAGAAAATTATAAATTTCACCTTAGTTGAAAATGCTCCCCATAAAGATGTGTATAAAATAAAAAGCAATTCTGACATCGTAATTGATCAGATAGGTAACCGGGGAGGATGGGGGTATGGTATGAATTCTGTGGAAGCTTTATCTTTAGGAAATTGTTGTCTAACAGAACTAACTGAAAAATATATTCAGTTTATCCCGGATCATCCATTTGTTAATGTCAATGCAGGTACATTGGAAAATCACTTGAGGGAGTTAGCTTCAAACCCGGAACTCATTAAGGAGCATAAACAAAAAAGCAGAGATTGGGTTGTGAAGTACCATGATGTACACAATACAGCTGAAAAATTATACTCCTATTACAAAATAGCGGGGATAATATGAAATCGCCGTCAATAGATATCATCATTCCCTGTTATAATGTTGAGCACAGCATAGCAAAATGCATCAACAGCATTCTAAGGCAGGCAGAAATTGAAAATACGCTAACTTTGTACCTCATCAATGATGGTTCAACAGACAAAACAGTAAGCATACTACATGAGTTTGATGTATATGAAAATATTTACCTTCTGCACCAACCTTATAATAAAGGATTAGCTGCTGCAAGAAATTTGGGTATTGAATCGGGCAAGGGGGAGTTGCTCATCTTTTTAGATAGTGATATGGTTGTGGAGGAAGGTTGGTTGTCAACACACCTAACTGCAATTGCAAAACCGGGAGTGGTGGGAGTTTTAGGGAAGAGTGAGCCCTTTCGTGATGACAGAAGCAAATTAAACAAATACCTGTATCATAAAAAGAGGGGAGCCGGAAAGTACGGCGAAAATACAGCCATCCCCTGTCAGTATTTCCTCTTTAATAACACTTCAATTAAACGCTCAGTTTTAAAAAATACTGGTGTATTTGATGAGCGGATTACAAAGTATGGTGGTGAAGATACAGACCTTGCCATTCGTATTTTTGAACATTTTCCTCAGGGGCTCAGATATTCAGCGAAAGCCCTCTGCTACCACCACCACCCCAGAACATTTCAGGAATTTTGTCACTCCATGTATTTGTATGGGAAAAACAATTTACATTTTCTCCTGTTAAAGCACCCTGATCACAGCAAGGTATTAGCAGGGGACTACCTGCAATCCTTCAAGGGGAAATTAATATTTAATGTCTGCATACGGTCAATCTGCCTCATTATAAATAAGGTGATTGATAACTATTTTGTAATGCGGTATTTAGTAGTGGAGTCTGTTATTCGGGGAGAAAGAGATGGAGAGAAGGGTGTGTAATTACCCGGTTTCAAATTCACCCGATTGTAACTCTTCTTCAGTTGCCAGTTCCCATTCATCGCTGAATAGTTCAGGCTCTGCCACCTGTTCTTCTGCCGCCTGTGTAAGCGTTTCAGTGGAGACTTCTTTTTCAGGGCTTAACTGATGCAGTATGAGAAGGGGAAAGAGAGAAAACAAGCTGATTCCCAAAGCTCCGGCAATGCCGCCTGAATGAAATACAATGGCTCCCACAGGATGGGGAACTTCTTCCACGCCATAAAGAAAAAAAATGGAGATTGCCAGAAGGAAGCCGGCAGAAGAAATAACCCAGGCAAAAATACGGATATCAAATACATCCAATAAAATGCTGTATAATACCCAGAATATAAGAGTGGAAGTGAGGTAAACCAGAGAGAGATTCAGGTTGTTATTTCCCAGAGATGTGAAAAAGAGAAGCAATCCTAGGAAGAGGATGATTCCGCCACCTGCTTTTTTCAGGTTGAAATTCATTTGATTTTGCAAAAGAATTGACTTTTTCCCACAGGTTAAATTTCCAACTATCCCGGAAACTTTACAAGCCTTAGGATGATAAATATTAAAAAAAGGGATTCTTTCCGGCTTGAATACTCTCATTGTAAATTTTTAAGGTGAATATGAGCAGAACCATTAAAATTGGTGTCATTGGCGCTGGTCATTTAGGGAATTTCCACCTGAAGCATCTGGCAAAAATCCCGGAATATTCTCTGGTGGGATTTTATGATTCAAATGAAAACCGAGCGAAAGAAATGGAGAAAAACCATTCCGTTCCAAATTTCGAATCCATTGAACATTTAACCCAATCTGTTGATGCAGTCTCTGTAGTAACGCCTACTCCCTTCCATTTTAATACGGCGGATATTGCCCTTAATGCAGGTTGCCATGTGTTTATTGAAAAACCTATCACCGATAATATCACACATGCCTGGAAGTTGCTCCAAAAAGCCGAAGAAAATAATAAAATTATACAGGTGGGGCATATCGAACGCTTTAATCCGGCTTTTAGAGCAGTATCATCTACCGGAATGCAGCCCCGCTTTATTGAGTCTCATCGTTTGGCACCATTTAATCCCCGTGGAAATGATGTGCCGGTTATATTGGATTTAATGATTCACGACCTTGATGTAATTTTATCAATGGTGAATTCTGACATCAGGGACATAAAAGCAAATGGGGTGAAAGTGGTTTCATCTTCTGTGGATATAGCCAATGCACGGTTGGAATTTCAAAATGGATGTGTTGCAAATATCACTGCCAGCAGGATTTCTCAAAAGTCCATGCGGAAAATGCGTCTCTTTCAGGAAGAAGATTACATCACCATTGATTTTCAATCCGGTATAGTAGAGGAGTATAAAATTTTAAGGGAAGCCCCGGAGCCGGCAGAAGGTGATAAGGTGGTAGAGTTAGCAGGGGAACATCCCAAATATGTTCACTACTGTAAGCCGGAGATTTTGCAGCACGATGCCCTACGCGAGGAATTACTTCACTTTGCTCAATCCATTAAGGAATCCACAACACCGGAAACAGACGGTGCCAGCGCAACAAAAGCCCTTAGTTTGGCATTGGAAATTCAAAAAATTATTGACAAAACCTAAAATACTGGCTGAAGATTCTCAATCCATTTTTATTTTAGCAGGAGAAGAGTCTGCAGACAATCATGGCGCTAAATTAATGCAGGCTATCCTGGATAAACGAGAGGATATTCAATTTATCGGAATTGGTGGCGAGAAAATGATTCAAAAGGGTCTCTCCTCACTTGTACCAATGAATAATTTAGCAGTGATGGGATTTGTTGAAGTGCTAAAACATCTGCCATTTTTTCGACAGCTTACTCATGAAATATTGACTGAAATCGAGAAGGAGTCCCCCTGTCATATTGTCTTGATTGACTACCCGGGATTTAATTTGAGACTGGCAAAAAAGTTAAAAGAAAGATTTAAAATTCCCATCACTTATTATATCAGTCCTCAGCTTTGGGCATGGAAGGAAAACAGAGTTAAAACTATTCGGAAATATATTGATCAAATGCTGGTGATTTTTCCTTTTGAAGAAAACTGGTATCATGAAAGGGGGGTGAAAGCAAGTTTTACCGGGCATCCTATTTTTGATGAGTATGTTCCAACTGAAAAGGAAGAGTTGTGTAAAAAGCTGAATCTGGATTGTACTCAACCTATCATCACCTTATATCCCGGAAGCCGTCAGCAGGAAGTTGATCAGCATCTCCCCACCCTGATTCAGGCAGCCCAAAAATTATCCCAACATAATAATAATCTTCAGTTTGTATTGGGGGCAGCTACACAAATTAATCTGAAAAAATGGATTTTACCAAAATGGGTTAAGGTAGAAACTCAACACCCCCAATTAGCATTGGAAGTAGCTGATCTTGCTATCGTTGCATCGGGAACTTCAACGGTGGAGGCAGCGGTTTTCAGAACCCCCATGATTATCATTTATAGAATGGCAGCTCTTTCCTGGTGGCTCTCCACTCTACTGGTAAAGGTACCCTTTGCAGGCATGGTGAATATTATAGCAGGTAAAAAAATTATGCCGGAACTATTGCAGAATAATTTCACCGTAGATCAGGTTGTTAAAAAGGCAGAGGAAATACTTTCAAATCCTGATAAATTAAAGGAAATGCAATCTGAACTGGAGAAAGTGAGCAACACATTGAAGGGCAACGGCGCTTCTCAAAATGCAGCAGAAAAAATATTGGAGTATAAATCCTGAAGAATTTTAAAGTCACATTTTTTTCCTTTGTGGGTCAATGGGTGATTCAACTTCTCTTTTTGTTGAATAAAGTGAAGATTCATGGCGGAGAACATATACAGAAATTTGCCAGTGCAGGCAAGCCCGTTATGGTCTGTGTCTGGCACGGGCGGCTCCTCTTCCCTAGTTGGTTTCTGCGATTTGAAATCACCAATCTCCATGCCATTGCCAGCCGTCACACAGATGCAGAAATCATGGCACGCATTCTGAAACGCTGGGGATATGGACTTATTAGGGGCAGTACACGAAAGGGAGGAAAAGCCGTAATTCAAAAAATGGAAGAGGTTTTTAAAAACTCTGGAATTGTGGCAGTAACTAATGATGGACCAAAAGGTCCAGCGAGGATATCTAAACCAGGAAGCACTGGTGTGGCTATTAAATATAATGTGGACATGATTACCATTACGGGTTCAGCAACGAAGTATTGGCAGATGAAATCCTGGGATAAATTCATGCTTCCCAAACCCTTCGGGAGAATTGATATTGTATTATCGCCACCCCTTGAAATAAATGAACCTCCTGCCAATAACGAAGAGGAAATTAAACTGCTGTCAGATTTTATGAATCACTATCAGGATGAAGCAGACCGAATGACGGGAAAAATTTCTTAACAACAATGCTACGGTCAGTCCTTTCACCAATCTTAATCCCCTTGTCCTGGATATATGG
>JASLLI010000040.1 GCA_030747125.1 Fidelibacterota bacterium
ACTTCATCTGTTTCAATTTCGGCATATTCAATGAAACGAAAAGGTGCATGGGACTGCAACAACTGCTTCTTATAGATAATTAAGCTCATTTCCTCCCTGGCTGCATGGTATTCTGCATTTTCTTTCAGGTCTCCATGGTCAGCTGCTTCTCTTATTTTTACAGAAGTCTCCCGCTTTAATTTATCAATTGCCTTCATTTCTTCTTCTAATTTGCGGTAAGTATGTTGTAAAATCAATGTTGCCATATTGAGGTTCCTATTTAATCTGTTAATATATTGTTGTTATTGATATACATACATTTTTTTAGTAAGCCTAGTGAAACGAAGTGTATCTTTTTTTCTTACTCTACGGTAACGGACTTAGCCAAGTTTCTAGGCATATCTACATCACAGCCCTTCAGCACTGCCATGTGGTAGGCTAAAAGCTGCAGAGGTATAGTGGTAAGAATGGGTTGCAAACAGTGGTTCACCTTAGGCACCTGAATGATATGGTCTGAAAAGTTTTCCAGTTCTTTATTGGTCTCAGAGGTGATAATAATGATCTTTCCGCCTCTTGCCTTCACTTCCTGAATATTAGATACAATCTTATCATAGCCCTTTTCCGTAACAATAAAAACGACGGGCATGTCTTCATCAATAAGAGCAATGGGGCCATGTTTCATTTCCGCAGCGGGGTAACCCTCCGCATGAATATAAGAGATTTCTTTCAGCTTCAATGCCCCTTCCAGGGCAACGGGGAATTGATATCCTCTCCCTAAATAGAGAAAATTACCCACATTCATAAAATCTTCTGTGAGAGGAATAATGGAATTCCCATCATGTAAAACCCGGGTTATTAAATCCGGTAATCTGATAAGGTCGGTGATGATGGGATTCAAAACAGCAGCGTCCACCCCCTTCTTTTCTGAGAGGAGAAGCCCTATTAAATTGAATATGGTAACCTGGGCAGTAAATGCTTTGGTAGAAGCCACGCCGATTTCAGGTCCGGCATGAATATAAACACCGCAATGGGTTTCACGGGCAATGCTGCTGCCCACGGCATTTACTATACCCAGAGTAAGAGCGCCCTTTTCTTTGGCTTTCTTAATAGCTGCCAAAGTATCTGCTGTCTCCCCGGACTGACTCACGCAAATCACCACTGTATCACCGTTTACAGCTGTTTCTCTGTAACGGAACTCTGAAGCGTACTCCACTTTCACAGGCACCTGCAGAAGTTCTTCCAAAATGTAGCTGCCAATAAGTGAAGCATGCCAAGATGTACCGCAGGCAGTGATGATAATATGGTTTGCATCTAATATCTGCTGAACCCAATCATAAATACCCCCTAACATCACCTGATTATTTTCTGCGTTCACCCTGCCTCTAATTGCTTCAGCGATAGTAACTGCCTGTTCATTGATCTCCTTAAGCATAAAATGATCATAGCCGCCTTTTTCAATTTCTTCCAGGTTATACTTAATCTCTTCTACATCTTTGGGTACAATGAGGTTTTCCTTTATATTTATTACTTTATAGAGATCAGGCTGAATGATGGCCATTTCACCTTCATCCAGAAAAACGATGTTACGGGTATATTCGATAATGGGAGATGAATCGGATGCTACAAAGTATTCGTTTTCCCCTATTCCTAATAGTAATGGACTTCCCAGCCTTGCAGCAATAATGGTGTCTGGTTCATCCGCGCAAAGTACCACGATGCCATAGGCGCCCACTACTTCTGTCAATGCCAGTCGGACAGTGTCTGCAAAACTGAGTTTTTCTCTCTCGTAAAGATAGCCTATAAATTGTACCAATACCTCTGTATCAGTATCTGTCTCGCAATGAATTTGATTGTCCGCTAATAATTGTTTCAGAACAGTATAATTTTCAATGATACCGTTGTGTACTAAGGTGAATTTCCCTGAAGCATCTGAGTGTGGATGTGCATTTTTATCGGAAGGTGCACCATGAGTTGCCCAGCGTGTATGGCCGATGCCCACTCCCCCCTGGTGGTCATCCTTTTGAATGGCAGATTCCAGCTTGGAAACCTTTCCCTTAGTTTTGGTTGTATTAATTCCATCAGAAGTGATGGTGGAAATTCCTGCAGAGTCATACCCCCGGTATTCCAAGCGTTTAAGTCCTTTAATGATAACTTCTTTGGCGGTTTTATCGCCTATATATCCTACTATTCCACACATGCTTTAATTGTCAATTGTAAATTGTAAATTATGAGTTTTTTATTTTGAAATTATTAATTTTCTTCTAAATTTTTCCGAGTAGTAATGATGATTTTAGAAAGAATTTTGATTATCTCAATTGCTTCAGTGTTAATACTATTATATTCTCCAGTTGAAATATATTTTGTTCTGCTTAAAAGTTCCATCCAGTAAAGAGATTCATTTGTTTCCTTTTGAGCGATGGATAACTTATGAATAAAATCTGCTTTGCTTTCAGCATGCTCAGCTTCATAAATCTGTGCTCCAATCGCAGTACCAGAGCGTAAAAGCTGTTTACTCATGACAAATTCAGATTTTTCTTCTTTAAGATAATTATATAATTTTACTACTCTGATTGCAAATTTTAAACTTTTTTCTTTTATGATATTTTCCTTCATCTACAAAAATTCCATTATTCATTTATCACTTACCATTCACAATTTATAATTAAAATCATTCCCATTCTATAGTACCTGGTGGTTTTGAGGTGATATCATAGACGACACGGTTAACGCCTCTTACTTCATTGACTATCCGAGTGGCACATTCGTTCAGGAGATCAGGAGGCATTTCATACCAGTCTGCAGTCATGCCATCCACGGAAGTTACGGCGCGCAAAGCAATCAAATTTTCATAAGTACGGCTATCACCCATTACCCCCACCGTTTTTGTGGGAATCAAAACTGCAAAAGCCTGCCAGATATTGTCATATTCCTTATACTTGTGTAATGTTTCAATAAAAATATGGTCTGCCTCCCGCAGGATATTCAGGTATTCTGGGGTAATCTCTCCCAAAATGCGTACTGCCAATCCCGGACCCGGAAACGGGTGGCGCTGGAGGACAAATTCCGGTAGTCCCAACTCACGCCCCACTTTTCTCACTTCGTCCTTAAATAAGTCACGGATGGGTTCTATGAGTTCAAATTCCATATCTTCCGGAAGCCCGCCAACATTATGGTGAGACTTAATGGTGACAGCGGGACCTAAAGCAGAACCCCCTGATTCAATCACATCAGGATACAATGTTCCCTGCGCCAGAAACTCTGCAGATTCATTTTCACCTGCTGCCTTTTCAAAGGCACGAATGAATTTTTCCCCTATAATTTTTCGTTTTCTTTCAGGATCAGTAACGCCCTTTAACCCATCCAGAAAATTTTGGGCATAGTCATGTTTTTGAATATTCAATCCCAGTCCGTCTTTTAAACTGCCCATCACCTGGGAAGCTTCATCTTTCCGCAGGAGTCCATGGTCAATAAATACACAGGTTGATCTTTCCCCAATGGCTCTATGCAGAAGGGTACCTACCACGGAAGAGTCCACTCCGCCGCTTAATCCCGTAATGACTCTTCCCTTTTCGCCCACCTGCTGGCGAATCGTTTCAACAGACTCTGACACAAAATTGGCGGCAGTCCAATCAGCAGAGCAGTTTGCCACTTTGAAGAGGAAATTGGAAATGATGGTTTTTCCTTCACTGGTGTGAGCAACTTCAGGGTGAAATTGAACACCGTAAATTGGTTTTTCTCTATGCTGGATTGCTGCCACAATGTCATTGGAGGATCGTGCAATAATTTCATACCCTTCTCCCAGACTGTCAATTTCATCTCCGTGACTCATCCAAACCCGGGTACTGTTTTTCACTTCCTGAAACAAAGGAGAGCCACCATTTGACTGAATGGTGGAAAAGCCATATTCACCCTGTCCCTTATGCTGAACCATTCCACCTGAGTGGGCTATTAACAGATGGAGCCCATAGCAAATCCCCAGGACAGGAATACCCTCCTCTAAAATTTTTTCATCCAGTTGTGGCGAGCCTTCTGCATATACAGAGGAAGGACCGCCTGAAAGTATTATGGCTTCCACTTTTTTCCTGCGGATTTCATCAACAGATAGGGTATGAGGAAGAATTTCAGAATACACATTCTGTTCCCGAATTCTTCTGGCAATGAGCTGTGTATATTGAGAGCCAAAATCTAAAACGGCTACAGTGGAATGAGTATGCATCATCTAAATTTCCAACCCAGGGTTATTGTCTGAGGAAATGCCGCCCGTACTATCTGTATCTGGTTTGTCTGCATGGTTATTCCCCCCAAAGTTGAAAAAGAAGAATAAATCTGCCAATATCTTTTTCAAATCATGGCGATTAACAATATGGTCAACAAATCCTTTTTCAAGGAGAAATTCTGCTCGTTGAAATCCCTCGGGGAGATCTTCTCCAATGGTTTGTTTTATAACCCTTGCTCCTGCAAATCCAATTAATGCATTCGGTTCAGCCAGAATAATATCTCCTAGCATGGCAAAACTGGCAGTGGTTCCACCGGTGGTGGGGTCTGTGAGAACAGTAATATATAATCCCCCACTATCTGAATATTTTGCTAATTTGGAGGAAATTTTTGCCATCTGCATAAGGCTGTATGCTCCTTCCTGCATTCTGGCACCACCGGAAGCAGTGATAATAACCAGAGGAAGATGATCCTTCTCTGCTCTGTCAATAGCTTGACTGATTTTTTCACCCACAACGGAGCCCATACTCCCACCAATAAAGGAAAAATCCATGATAGCAAGAACCACAGGAATACCATGTATTTCACCCTTCAGGGTTTTAACAGCGTCCAGGTTTCCTGTTTTCTCCTTCGCCGCCTGAAGCTGGTCAGTATATTTTTTAGTCGCCTGAAATTGAAGCGGATCAGCAGACTGCACCTTTGCAGCAATTTCTTCATAATCATTGTTATCTAATAATAATTGAATATAATTATCAGAATTTATACGAAAATGGTGGGTGCAATTGGTGCAGATGAAATAATTTTCCTCCAGCATATTCCGATAAACTACTTCCTGGCACTGTGGACATTTCAGCCACATTCCTTCGGCGATCTCTCTCTTATCGAAGGTTTTTATTTTTTCAGTTTTTCGCCGAAACCATTCAGCCATGTGAATTCATCCTAAAAATATATAATAAAGCGTCGTCCCCTGATGGATAATAATTTTTCCGCCGTCCATTTTGTTCAAATCCCAGAGATTCGTAACATTTTTGAGCAGCTGTATTTTTAATATCCACCTCTAAAAATATAATCTGTACATTTTTATCAATCAGCAGAGCAATGACATGGTTGATTAACGACCTGCCAACTTGTCTGCGTCTAAAGTCTTTGTGAACTGCAATATTGTTCAAGTGATATTCCTCCTCAATAACCCAACCGAAAATATACCCGATAACGCTTTTATTCTGAATATATACAAAATTTTCTGTTTCCAGCTGGGTGAGAATATCATGTTGTAGTTGGGTCTTAGACCAGGGATGTGGAAAAACTGCATTCTCAATGGCTGTAATTTCATCTAAATGAGACATATCTGTCCTGACAATCACGAAGAACGCGTTACACCAATATTAAAATTAGTTACATAATTAGGAATCACTGTATTTATTTCCCTTTCAGCCCATTCATTAAAATTCAGGATTGCCAATTTGCCAATATATTCTGCAGAAGGGGGTGCGTGAATATATTCATCCTCAACACAAAGTTTATCCAGATTAAATCCAGCAAGAGGTAAGTAATTACTTCTATCAAAACTTTCACATACAATTTCTGAGCAGGGATGTTCTCCTTCAAATTGTTGTAAAAACACCATATCTTTGTGAGAATGAAGAGCAACCCAAATTCCGTCTTTTTTCCCCAGACCATAGTGCATTCCTTTCAGGGTAGAGACAGGGATGAGCGGAAGATTTGCGGTAGCTGCAAGCCCTTTAGCCAGGCTCATTCCAATACGCAATCCGGTATAGGAACCGGGCCCGGATGAAATGGCAATTCCATCTAAATCATGAACAGTGATAGAATGTGAATGCAATAAATTTTGTACCATAAGCGGTAATTTTTCACCATGGATGCGGGGTTGTTCAATTTCATTAATTTCTGTCAATTTCCCTTCTAAAAATATTGCTGTGCCACAAATAGTTGAGGCTGATTCAATGGCTAATATATTCAATTTGTCACTAATTCTATTTTTCTGTTATCCAGTCCTGAATGAGAAAAATTCATAACAATTGCATCTTTAGGAAGCAGTTCTTTCAATTTATCCGCCCACTCGATAATAATGATGTTATCCTCTAAAAAGTAATCATTTAGTCCAATTTTGATCCACCTTCCCATTTCTTCTTCGCGATAAAAATCAATGTGAATTACAGGAATTTTTGCAGGATATTCATTAATGAGTGTAAAGGTAGGTGATGTGACACTTTGTTTGTATCCCAACCCTTTTAGAATGCCTTTTATAAAGGTGGTTTTTCCTGATGCCAACTCGCCATTGAAAGCCAATACATCTCCCGGCTCTAATATCTGCGAAAAGCATTCTCCAATTTGAATGGTTTCAGCAGGACTGTTGCTTTCACAATCTTTCCACCCGAATTTCATGATTTCCTGCCCCGTAAAATTGCCATTGGAACAACCATTTCCTCCAAACTGATTCCGCCGTGTTGAAAACTATTCATATAATAATTTACATACTTATTATAATCGTTGGGATAAATAAAAAAGCTGTCACCGCTTGCGATTAAATAATTGGTATTCATCTCATGTTTTGGGAGTCGGAATTTTTCAGGATGTTGTATCTGCATTCCATATTTTTCCGGAATTTTCAGATTTTTTCCGTACTTATAACGGATTCCTGCAGAAGTCTGCTTATCCCCAACCACTTTCACAGGTTTTGACACCTGTACACTGCCATGATCACTGGTAAAAAATACTGTATGTCCCCAATCACTGATTTCCTCCAGCATGTCCAGCAGCCAGGCGTTTTCCATCCAATTACAAATGGCATTCCGATATGCAGATTCATCAGGAACAATTTCCTGTAGAATTTCTGATTCAGTGCGGGAATGGCCCAATATATCTATAAAATTTATAACAATAGCCAATACATCTACTTCCTTGAGTTCACCTATCCGCTCTCCCAGTTTATGTCCTGATTCATAGGTGAGTACTTTATGATAGTGCACTGATTTCTTTTCTAGTCCATTGCGTTTTAATTGATTTTTTAAAAAGGTCTCTTCATATTTATTCATACTGTGTTCATCTTTCCACATTTTTTCCCATAGCTCCGGATATACCTTTTGTAATTCATCGGGAAAAAGTCCACTGAATATTGCATTACGGGAATATGGCGTTGCAGTGGGAAGTATAGACACATAATAATTTGTCTCCATTTGAAAGTGGGTGGAAAGTTGTTGAGTCATGGCTTTCAGATGATCTGCTCTGAGACAATCCATGAGAATAAGTACCACCTTTCGGCCTTCTTTCAATTCAGGCTGAATATATTTTTCCACTATAATGGGTGAAAGGTCAGGGCGGTCATCAGACTGCATCCAGCCTTCATAGCGCTCTCCTATAAACCTGGTAAATCCTTGATTTGCCTCCTTCCATTGATCATTTAATAACTGCCCAAGCCCTTGATCTCCCAATGCATCAAAGGTGATTGACCAATCCGCTAACTTATCTGTTATGTGATACCAATCTTCCACATCTGCCGCGGAGCTAATTGCTGAGGATATTTCCTGAAACGACTGCAAATAATCCTTAGCTGCCCGGTCAGATTGAATTTGAGTAGATTCAAGAACATTTTTACAGGCTATTAATATCTGACTAGGATTTACGGGTTTGGTAAGGTAGTTGGTGATTTGGGCTGCAATTGCCTCTTCCATGAGCCATTCTTCTTCATTTTTGGTGATCATGATTACGGGAATTGCAGGATTCTTTTCTTTAATTGATTTTAAGGTAGTTAACCCGTCCAATCCTGTCATCATTTCATCCAGCAATACAATATCCACCAACATTTCATCGCAAAGATGAATGGCATCTTCACCAGAATTTACCGGAGTTACATTATACCCTTTCCCCTCTAAATACAGGATATGAGGTCTCAGCAGATCAATTTCATCATCTACCCAGAGAATATGACCTTTGTCAACCACTATTTCGAAGTCAATTTATAAGCCCCATCCCAATCTTTCCCCGGAGAATTTTCCTTATATTCTTCACAGCGGGATATATACACTTTGCATGGAGTAGTTGGTCTGCCAATATATTCTTCTTCCAGCTTATCACAATTTTTAAACTCTTTAATGGCAGCATCCCAGTCTTGATTAGTGTAGAGCTCAATGGCTTTTTCCCAAACTGGCAGAAGTTCTTTATACACCTCCGGTTCCTTTCCTTTTTCCGCGATAAGCTCATAAGTGCGCTCAGGTTCACTCCGTCCTTTTACGATGGCATAATCAAGCATTCGATAGGTGAAACGGTCTTTGGTGGCTTCATAGATTTTTCCACCTACCTGTGTTTCAATACCGTATTGTTTTGCCCCTGATTCTAATCGGGCAGTCAGATTTACAGTATCCCCCATCATGGTATAATTCATACGCATATCAGACCCCATATTACCAGTAACCAAGGAACCGCAATTTACTCCGATTCTGTGACGCATATTATGTACAACATCAGGCCAACGATCACCTTCCCCCTTCCATTTTTGGCGTAATTCTTCCAGTTTGTCATTCATTTGACAGCAAGTGAGGCAGGCTAAATACTCATGATCTTCCAATTCGACAGGAGCACCGAAAAAGGCAATGATTGCATCACCAATATATTTGTCCAGGGTACCATTATTTTCTAATAAAATGGTAGTCATTGCATTTAAGTATTCGTTGAGTAGCTCTACCAGATCTGGTGCAGTGAGTTTTTCTGAAAATGTGGAGAAACTTGCAATATCTGAGAAGAATGCGGTGTTATAACCCTCTTCACCACCCAATGAGGGAGCCTGCTTGGAATCATACATCTGATCAATGAGTTCAGGCGAGATGTAACTACCGAAAGATGATTTCAGGAAGGCTTTATCCTGTCCTTCAGTAAATAATTTATAGGAGAGATTAATACCAAATGGAAGTATGATTGCCGATGCAGGAAAGAGAACGGGAATCATGGCTGAAGCTCCAATTTCAGGTACATTAATGGGAATACCTGCAACCAACTTATACAACCATAAATAGTCTGTTAGAAACGCACCAATGGAATAGGAAATCCAAATGAGTAATTCTACAGCGATGATGACAAACCCCCATAATGGCGGCGCTTTTGAGACCAGAATCAAAGTAACCAATATAAAAATTGCTATAATTAAAAGATGGTCAATAAGATAAGTATCCAGATATTGCAGAGTTCCCAAAGGAGTCTGAATAAAATCGATATTTAAGAGATGTTGCACTGCATTGGCATGGTATTCCACTCCGGGAAACTGGTATTCTTCTCCGTCAAAATTTGAAAAGGGCGCCAGAGTAAAGTCCTGATCTTCTGCCATGGAAGTACCAAGAAGTACGATTTTCCCCTTGAATGGATTAATAAATCCCTGTGCTTCAAAAATAGGAGCCAGGATTGGATCTATATATTTATCCATCCAGTTTTGATCTTCATAATAAACCATTTCACCAAAATCTGCATCCCAAATTCCTTCACCAAGATGGTAGTCCTCTGTATCCAATACATTGGATAATGATATTCTGGTAAAGGTATTATAGGTGGGTTTCCCCGGTGCAGAAGCTCCTGAGGGAGGTCCGAAAAAGTTGATAAGAAATCCTTCAGCCTTTTTGCCATAGGAAGGAATTTCTAAGAATGAATTATTACCATAGGGGCCATATCGTGCAGTCTCTCCTTCAAAAATGGGAGAGCTTTGGGGGATACCTAAATAATCAATCACTGTCTGTATGGCAAGAGTGGGATATAAATTCGTATCTCCCGGAGCCATACTTAGGGGCCAATACCGCCGTTTAAATCCATCAATATCCGTGGGGATGTTTACTAAGCCCGTAGTGATATTCACTCTGTCATCTGAAACTAGCTTTTCATAAGGTCCCAGATAATAGGTAGGGGGAATTCTGGATGCTTCATAAGCAATTTTAGAGGCGAGAATTACCCTGGTTCCATTAGCTTCGGCATATTGCACTGCCTCAATAAACTTTTCATCCCCGTCAATCAAGGGGAATTCCAACTCATTGGTCTCCATGTATGATTTCAGGTTTTTAGTTTGGTGGTCAGGTTTGTCAAAAACGAAGTCAAAAACAATCACCTTTGCCCCTGCATTGGTTAAGTTTCTCACTACCCGCGCCCATACATTCGCTCTGCTGTAGGGAAGAGGGTCGGGTATCAGGCGGAAAGACTCATCATCCCTTTCAACAATGACTACATCCAAACCATCGTCCCATTTGCCATTTTGATTTATATCATGACATTCAAGATAATCCACACATTCCTGATTATGGCAGACTTGTTCCGTTTTTTCACATTCATCCACATCAATAAACTCTTCACCTTCATTCCAAAATCCATTACCAATATCGAATAATTCTTCACCTTCATCCCAAACACCATTTTCATTGTCATCAACAAACTCTTCTGCTGCATCATAGATACCATTTCCATTCATGTCCGTAAAAACTTCACTGTCATCCCATGTCCCGTTGCCATTCATATCCATAATGGGTTCATTTGGTTCCCAGTTTCCGTTTCCGTTATCATCACGAAATGGCTCAGCATTATCCCAGACTCCGTTGCCATTTTTATCTTCAAATGGCTCAGCTCCGTCCCACTTTCCGTTTCCGGAGTCTGTAAATTCTTCATCTTCATCATAGACACCATTTGCACAGGATTCTTCCTCCCAGCATCCCACTCCTTCAGAGTTCATTTTATCAATTCCGGGATTATATATTTTATTCTCTCCATCCCAGATTCTGTTAGTATTTACATCAGTGTAAGGCTCGGCTCCGTCGAATTTCCCATTACCTTTGTCTTCAAATTCATCCCATTCGTCATAGGCACCGTTTCCATCTAAATCTACATAAGGTTCACCTTCGTCATACACCCCATTCCCTGCATCCTCAAATGGCTCACCGGGATCATATTTCCCGTTTGCATTGATATCTGTAAACAGTTCTGCAGGATCCCAGGTACCGTTTTCGTTCAAATCATTGAAGGGTTCTGTGCCGTCAATAAATCCCTCCGCATTAGGGAGAGCAGATTGAGAGGCCGTCCCGGAAGTAGCTCCCCGCAATTTCAATCGAAAATCATAAAGTTTAAGTTCCAGAGTATCAAATACGCCAAGAAAATGAAGAAAGAAAACCAGAAAAATTGACCCCACACCAATTATAAAGGTTGGGAGTAGCTCCTTTAAAAATTTTACAATTTTATTGGCACCTGTCTTTTCTGTTTCAGTTGTGGCGTTTGCATCAGAATTTCCCTCTGGTTCGTTAGGTTGATGAATAGCATCATTTGTTTCTACCATAGCCTTCCTTTATTTTAAATCGTAGGATATATTCATGGTTATAAAGTAATCATTTGCAGATTTAATTTCTGCTCCTAAATATTTAATTCGGTATTCCATTTGACCCGAAAAGTTGAGTAAATCCAAATATTGTTTAGAGAATCCCCACTTCAAATTATATTGCGTAAAATAATGATTATTCCTGCCGGTGAAATACCCAACTCCATAAGATACTTTGTTAAAAATGCCTTGTGTATTTTGGAAAAGGTTAATTATCCAGGATTGATGCTCCTGCTTCATATAGTGCTGACTGCCTTTTCGTCCAAAATTGTAACTGCTTAAGGATAAATAAATACTTGATTCCCAATACTTATTATAAACCGTTTTAAGGGAAATTCCATAGGATTCACTTTCTGCATCTCTAATAAAATAATCAGGGGACTGTGTGCGTTCTTTCCCAATATTATCTGTTTGTGAATAATTAAGAATGTTAACACTGAGTACCTGATCGCCTCCTAATTGAAAGTGGTTCGTCATGGAGATATTAAATTGGTTGGTGAGCAGATTCACCCTTTGATCTACCGTATCCACTCCTATGGTATCCAGCACAGAATTTCCATTCATAATTGACAGAGAATCAGAAATGTAATTCAATGTTTTCAAATCGTTTGACCGGGTTGAATTTTGAAATGAAAAATTGAATGATGGAAGTCCTGAACCAGGAAAAAGGGCAATATTTAACAAGGAAGTATTTGTTTTAACCGGTTTGGATATCTGAGCATAAATACCTTCTGTAATTTTACTGTTTTTATAAAATAGTAATAACTTATTTTGAAAGAGATTTATCCTGTCAGATATGAATCTTTCAGAATAATTCGTCTTTAACCCGGGGTTTAGCAGAGAATAATAATCTCCGCCTATTTGCTTATTCCCAATTTCTATTCGATTTTTCAAGTAGCGAAGCTGGAGGGTTGAATGTCTGATTACTGAAGTACTGTTCAATAGATTTGACAATCCAGATCCTGAAGAAATGACATAGGGGATCATAGGCATCATTTCGCTGCCAAAATAGAAATTAGACTCATATTGAGAAAGGGTAACTGTAGAATCGAGAGTTACATGGTCAAGGTATTTTCCATCAATGGTGGTGTCAAATGCCACAGTATCTAATTGGGATACTGAAGTGATATTATTCCAGCGGTTTTGATTCAACATGCTGTACGAAAATCCTGTTGTATATTGAATGCGGGATTTATCAAATCCCAGTTGAATACTACTTCCCCAGATATAATTACCTTTAGGCTTGTCCCCAATAAAATTTGAAGTAAGCACTACCAATGAGTCTCCATCGGGAAAAATATTATTGAAGCCTTCAAGCAAATCGGAGTAACTGGTAAAAGTACCTTGTAAATCTTCGATGAGAAAATTATCACTGCCTGCAACCATTCTGTTTTGCAGAGGAGAGGAAAAATAAACACGGGCATTGTTTACAGCTGCCGAAACTGTTTGGGTATTATCCTGTACCTTTAAAAAATTAATACCCCATTTTATTTTATTACCCAAACTCAAAATGAGATTCCCACCCCAAACATCTCTTTTAAAGTTATAATTGTTCCTGCTGAGATAATAAATCCAATTATTCGAAGTTGAGTCCACATGAGAGATTTCCATGGCATTTTTTGCAGGGTCACCCTGTACTGCCCTAGCGGACACACCATTGATTAGCTCACCATAAACAGGACCTCGGGAAAATATAAAGTGCAGCCCACGAACAGGATGCCCCCTGAGAGAATACTCATCAAAATAAGGATGTGAGTCTCCAAAGTTCACCTCTAAAAATTCTGATGCAAATTTAATTTTATAGCGGTCAAATGGTTGATCATATTGATTTTCAAGAGAAGATTTATAGTAATCAACATCAATCTTAAGCCATTCAAGATCAATAAAATATTGCAGATTAGCAGAACCCACGTTTTGAGATACATAATCTGTACTTCTACTTTGGAACCCTACCCGCATACTTCGGGATTGATTTTTAATAATTCCTATCCCTGCACCTTTGCTTGGAGTAACTTTAAAATTCCACACAATATCGTCAAATTTTTGACCATAAATATTTGTCAGGTGAACCCTCACTTTATGATTTCCAGGTGTGATATTTTCATGTTGTAAACTCAAATAGGTAGAATCTATGTAAGCAAAGGGGGTCATATCTTTTTCATCTAAAAAAACCTGAATTTTAGATGGATCAATTTC
Source organism: Fidelibacterota bacterium (assembly GCA_030747125.1). Taxonomy (GTDB): domain Bacteria; phylum Fidelibacterota; class Marinisomatia; order SCGC-AAA003-L08; family D37C17; genus D37C17. Next base: position 13,745 of record JASLLI010000040.1, read on the forward strand.
TTCAAGAGAAAAATAGGACAGAGCAATAAAGACGTCTTTTCTGTTCACACTGGACCCAGGGTCAGGACTTAAAATAATTGCTTCAGGAGATAGAGCCACAATATCGAAATCCTCCTCTAAACTTTCTGTCTTTGTTTCCGATATTTCATTGGGAATAACAGATATTTTCAATGGATTAAATTTTGCGTTCAATTTTGGAAAAGTAACTCGGTTATAATCGGCTAATTCTAACATGAGATAATATTCAATATATTCCCTCTCTAAATAATTTCCAGGAATTATACCTGCATATCGGTAGCTCCCTTTGTATATGAGAGGAAATTCCTGATATTCAGTATTCCCGTACGGTCTAACGAGAAGGGTAAAGCGATGAATTTCACCATGTTCCTTATCAATAAAAGCGTCTATTGTTAATGGCAGACCAAATGATGTTGAATCAATTCTTTCATGAATTATTTGGTTAGCATTTAATCCTGACCACATGAATAAGGCTAAAAAAAATAACTTCAATCAGGTTATTCCCGGGTATAAGTAAGAATTAATTCCCGCTCTATATTGGCAGCGTTTATTAGTTTTATACGCAGGAGATTCTGAATGGGAACTAAAGCACTATCGGGAGCGGTTATTTCCATATCCTGCTTTTCTGTTGAAGGGGACTCTTCTGCATCCATTAACAATAATTCAAACATTTTTTGTTCAGAAACACTGGTCTTCTGATAGTACGGATCCTTTCCCTGAATTGAGAATAAGGTGGAGTCTGATTTTAACTCTCTGTTTATTACCATGGAGGGATTATGTACCATTGCCTTATTATCAATCTTATAAAACTTGTCTTCACCCTCTTCTGGTGCACTTGCCCAAAACGAACAATTATCACAAGTAAGTTCAGAGTGATTGGTAATCAATTTAAATTCTCCGTTTAATTGAGGGTTCACCTGAACCTGAACAGTTCCTGAGTATAAGGTTAAATGCTTTTGAATTTTCCTATCTTCAACATTGCCTTTTAACAATACAGATGTCTCAGAAAATAAATTCACACTGGTGCCATCATCCAAAAAGAGTAATTTTAAAAATGATTTAGAGGATACCATTATTTCATCCTGTGAACGGAGAGGGCTGTTTACCATCAGCTTCTGCTTATTCTTTTGAAGAAATGCCTTCCCCCTTACTTTAGTCACAATGGCGATGGGTTCTGATGCCAGAGTTAATGAGAAAATTAATATGATTAGAATGTTTCTCATTATTTAATTTTCAAATCAGTTACTTTTATTTTTTTCTGTTTCAATTCAGATAATAGTTCATACAAACTCTCTATATGCATTTCATCTTCATTTATCCAAATGGAGGTCCCATGTGTGGTGAAACGCTCTAAATCACCACCGGTACTGAAATACATAGTAAACTGTTCTTCACCTATTAATTCTTCTATGACTGAAAGATAAGGGTCAGTATAGTCCAACTGTAATTTATCTGCTGCCCTCACTTCAAAAACAAAGGGAATACTGTAATGATATTTCTCTCCAACTGTGGATGCCATTGACCGCCGTACCTGCCAAACATAATACTTTCCCACCTCGAGGTTTTCATGTCCGATTAAAGGATATTGAAAGGAATGAGTATTCATCCCAACGGAAAAGTACTTTTCAGACTGTAAAAGGGGGACAAGAGATTCTCCTGATAATGCATCTTCAAGAGATTGATGAATGTTGGGATTATATTCACAAATACGGATACTGTATTCGCAGGAGGGACAATAATCTACATACCAGGAAAAAAGAGGTACAGGATTAAACGTAAATGCAGTGGAAATTTCCGAATAATCTCCACCTGGATATAAAAGGTCGAGATTTAAGGGTATAGATATTTCTAAGGTTTTATTCACTGTATAAATTGTAGTTGAATTTGATTTGAGTTTTAAGGAGAAGCGGTACAGACCATTTGGCAGAGATCCGGATTGACTCAAGTATTGTGCCAATAATTGCCCCTTTTTATTGGTAGTCATATCCGGCCCTATACCTCCGGTAAAAAGTAAATTATTAATGTGTAGAGGATAATTATCTGAGTTTAGCTGTAAACTTCCCGAATAATATGTTTCAAAGGTAGTTATCCCGATTGAGGGTGCAGTTATGCTGTATTCGTAATCAACTTGTGTTGGTGTTTCTGTACAACTCGTATTTAATGAATAAGAAAAAATTAAGGGGTGACTATTTGATAAACCATTATCGTCAATGAAATTGGTATAGAAATATATAAGGTCATCGTTGAAATATTGCTCTTTTAGACAGCAGTTACAATCGTTGGAGAACCCTATTGAGTTAAGAAAGATAAAAAAAACAATGGTTGTTGGAATTCTTGTCATTCGGCTGAATTTGATTGAAGGATAACCCACTAAAAATTAGGAATTTTAAATCTGGAGGACAAAGGGATATTGTTTTAGGTTTGCCCCTAAAATGTAGCCTCACCATGACAGAACCACTCCTAACCTTGTCATTCTGAGTGGTACGAAGCTTGTCCACCGAAGGATGGAATCTCAATCTTTGGTGTTACCGTTTTCGCAACGAGATGCTTCACTTTGTTCGGCATGACAATAACAC
>JASLLI010000041.1 GCA_030747125.1 Fidelibacterota bacterium
ATTTCATTCTCTAAACAACCTTCTGCAGCAGTGGCAGTATAATTTAGATTGGTAAGCACACCTTCACCTTCCGGAATGGAAGAGCCAAGAAAACTGAATCCAAGCACAATACCATCAGCGCCAGTACTCACTTCAAAGCCGGCATCCACAGCACGACCACCAAAGGCACCATCAAGATCTGCACCGGTTACATTAAATTGGAATCCTGCTATTGGCATCGTATTGGTAAGCAATATTTCAATAGTACCATCAGTCACTGCGCCAAATTCAAGATCAATATGCTGCTGGCAGGAAGTACCATCTCCATTACATACTCCGCAATTATCGTATTCGCCAACACAGTCATCCTCATCATCACAAATACCATCTTCATCTACATCTGCACATGGGATAGTATAAGTAACCGTAAGACAATCTGTAATTTCATCACCCAGACTGGCACCATTAGCACCGGAAAGAACCAAATTGCTTAAACAGGCTGCTGAAGCATCACCCTGAACTTCCAGAGTAGTAAGCACACCTGAACCGGCTGCTATGGAGCTGCCATCAAAAGAAAATCCTAAAACCGTGTTATTACCGGTAGAAACGGTGAAGCCTGCAGATTCTGCATCACCACCGCCAGCTGATACCAGAGTTACACCATCAACCTGAAACTGAAAGCCATAAATAGCTGCAGCACTGTTATAAAGTACATCAACTGAAGTAGTAGCACATGAAGAGCCGTCGCCATTACATACGCCACATTCATCCTCAACTGCTGATCCGCCGCATTCGCCTGCACAATCCTGATCTGCATTGCCACCATCACAAACACCACATTCATCTACTATAGCAGAACCACCACATTCACCAGCGCAGTCTAATACATTGCCATCACAATCGCAGGCACCATCACCAATTCCGCCACCATTGCAAACACCACATTCATCATATTCACCAACACAGTCATCTACATCATCACAAATATCATCACCATCTACATCCTCACAGGCGAAAGGAAGTGCGGCACATTCGCCAATATTTATAGTATAAAAACCTGAAAAGTTATCCAAGGCAAGAATTTCATTTTCGATACATCCTTCAGCTGCCAATGCAGTATAACTCAGATTTGTCAAAACACCAGAACCTGCGGGAATAACATCACCCAGGAAGCTAAAACCAAGCACAATACCATCAGCACCGGTACTTACCTGAAAACCGGCATCTGCAGCACGACCACCAGAAGCAGCAGAAAGATCTGCACCGGTCACATTAAATTGGAAACCGGATATACCCATAGTATTGGTCATTAAAATTTCAATGGAATCATCAGTGACGGCACCGAAAGCCAAATCAATGTGATGATCCTCGCAGGTGGACCCATCGCCATTACAGACGCCACATTCGTCTTCAACGGCTGAACCGCCGCATTCGCCGGAACAATCCACTTCAACTGTGCAATCACCACCACAATCATGGTTTTCTTCGGCATATTCACAGGAACCATCATCAAAGTCGGCACCAGCATCATGATTACATGCAGTGTCATCAGTACAGCCACCAATTCCAACGGTTACTGTGCCCACCATGCCATTGGCTGCATGAGATCCTATACTGCAATCATATTGATACACACCGGGAGCTGTAAAAGTAAAAGTTCCGATTGAGGCTGGCCCGGTAACAGCACCTAAAGAGAATTCTTCAGGATTACCAAAAGAATCACCGGTAACACTACTGGCAACACCATTCACATCATGAAAACCACCGGCGTTATACCATTCAACAGATTCACCAGGACTAACAGATAAATCAGCGGGGGAATAATAAAATGATCCTGCCTCCACTACATGGTCCGCACCAGGCTCACCTCCGCCAAGTTCGGCATCTAATGCCACGCCGCTAGCGCCAGAAAAGACGAAATCCGTTAGAGTAGCACATTCTCCCCCCAAATCAACCAAGGTACCTGAACCAGCAGGGATAAAACTTCCGGAAAATGAAAAAGCCAACACAGTCGAAGAACTGGCAGATACGGTGAATCCATTTGCAACGGCGTCTCCGCCTCCTGCTCCAGACGCACATCCATCGTGGTCGAATTGGAACCCGTAAATATCTGAACTGGAATTATAATTCAGGTTAGTGCCGTCGATGCTTAAAGTTACATCGGCTGCAAATACAAAAGAGACCAAAGTTAAAATTGTGGCGGCTGCCACTTTTAGGCTAGATAGCATTTCCTTCTCCTCATTAACATTATGTTGTTATATAAATGCAGATGTCCTCCTCCTTGGTAGGCAATACTGCAGAAATTTATTATTTTTACCACTTCTCTTCCCAAAAAGCGAAGAGAACCGCACTCAAAAGCGGGTTAAAAATATGACTGTTCTGGCTATATATCAAGGATATTTTTCCTCTAAGCGCTAACTTTTTACCATTATTATACAGCATATCATAGCGAAAAATACCCTGATAGTACCGAAATTTTTTGTGACACACGCCACAAAATGAAGAAATTTAATACATTTTTCTCTCTATAATAAGTTGAGAAAGAGTGAAAACTCTGATCTATTAATTTTTAAATAGAGAATTTGGAAGGATATAAATTGGAGGGACTGTTTTTTATGGCTTTAAATACTTTTCATGAGTTTTACCATTATTGCATTTTGTGCAAACATTCGGTTTTCAGCTTCATCAAAAATAATTGAATAATCGGCGTCACAGACAGCATCCGTAACTTCAATGCCCCTTTCTGCAGGAAGACAATGCATGAAGTAGGTCTTCTTCCCCGTTGCCTTTATTAAACTTTCGTTCACCTGAAACCCTGCAAATTCTTTTCTACGCTGCTCTGCTTCTTCTTTCTGCCCCATTGATGCCCAGACATCGGTATAAATAACATCTGCCTTTTCCACTGCTTCAAATGGTTCATGAGATATGTCAATTGTAGATAATCCTGCATTTTTTGCTGTCTCCACCATATCTAAATCAGGTTTGAAATTTTCCGGGCAGGCAATGGTAAAGTGAAAAGGAATCCGCATTGCCAACGCCAGCCAGGAATGCACAATATTATTCCCATCACCAACATAAGTTATTTTTAAATCATCAAGAGATTCACGGTGTTCCAAAACCGTTAAAATATCCGCCATTATTTGGCAGGGATGATTAAAATCTGTAAGCCCGTTCACCACAGGCACGGTGGCATACTCTGCTAATTCCAGCATGTGGTTGTGATCAAATAACCGTGCCATAATCATATCATTATATTTGCTCATTACCCGTGCAATGTCTCCAACAGATTCCCTGGCACCAATTCCTATATCATTGGGTCCCAGAAAGAGTGCATGTCCCCCTAATTTAAAAAATCCCGTTTCAAAAGATACGCGGGTACGAGCAGAGGGTTTTGCAAAAATCATTGCAAGAGATTTATCCTGAAATGGATGGTATTCTTCTCCTATGTAAAACTTCTTTTTTATCCACCTGGCCAATTCCAAGGTTTCCCAGATTTCCTCCGTAGTAAAATCGGTGATATGTAGAAAGTCTCTTTTCAAATTAATCTCCGGTTTTATTATTAAAGAATATAGCGTCTTAAATCTTCGTCATCAGAAATATCAGATAGTTTCTCCTGAACCATCTTCTTATCTAATTTCATTACTGTTATCTTTTTATCCGGTAATTGAAACAGAATATCTTCCAGCAGGCTGGTCATAACCGTATGTAGTCTCCTGGCGCCTATATTTTCCATCTTTTCGTTTAATTCTGTTGCAATAGCAGCAATTTCATTGATGGCATCCTTTAAAAAAGTGAGTTCTACCTGTTCTGCTTTTAACAAAGCCATGTACTGGGTTATGAGGGCATTTTTGGGTTTGGTGAGAATTTTAACAAAATCTGCTTTAGAGAGATTATTCATCTCTACTCTGATTGGAAATCTACCCTGCAATTCAGGGATGAGATCGGAAGGCTTACTCACATGAAAAGCTCCTGCAGCAATAAACAGCACATGGTCTGTTTTTAACTGGCCATATTTCGTACTGACAGTGCATCCTTCAACTATGGGTAGGATATCCCGTTGTACTCCTTCACGAGATACATCTGGTCCACCGGAATTTTCTGCACCGGCAATTTTATCAATTTCATCTAAAAAGATGATACCGTTTTGCTCTGCCCTCTGGACAGCAACCTTGATAACATCATCCATATCTATGAGCTTTTCAGCTTCTTCTTTGATAAAAACTTCCCGTGCTTCTTCTACTTTCAATCGCTGGGACTTATTCTGTTTGGGCATCACATTGGAAAGCATATCCTGAATATTCCCGGTGATATCATCCATTCCTATAGGGCCCATGACCTGCATAAGGGGCATAGCAGAAGATTTGGTTTCAATTTTAATAATCCTGTTTTCATAATCCCCTGCAAGTAGTCTCTTTCTTAATTTATCCCTGGTTCGTTCCTGGCGTTCTATAGCTTCCTCACTCATTACTGAAGTATCTGATTTAGGAAAGAGATTTTCTAAAATCCGTTCATCTGCATTGATTCTTGCCTGGTCCAAAACGGTCTTTTCCCGCTCAGATTTTTCCTGCTTTACAGATACTTCCACTAAATCTCGAATCATTGATTCCACATCTCTGCCTACATAACCTACCTCAGTAAATTTGGAGGCTTCCACCTTTACAAAGGGAGCATTTACGAGCGTAGCGAGCCGGCGGGAAATCTCTGTTTTACCCACACCGGTTGAACCAATTAATATGATGTTATTAGGACTGATCTCTTCTCGCAAGGGTTTATCAATCTGTTGTCTGCGCCATCTATTTCTCAGGGCAATGGCAACAGATTTTTTAGCAGGCGTTTGACCTACAATATACTTATCTAATTCCCGGACAATTTTTTTTGGCGTTAATTCTTTCATGCGTCTAAAATCGTTATATTATCATTAGTGTATATACAGAGGTTTGCAGTGATCTTCATTGCTTTTTTCACAATTACTTTAGGATCTTTTTCTCCAGCTTCCAGAAATGCTCTAGCAGCAGCAACTGCAAACCCGGAACCGCTCCCAATGGATATGACTTGGTCATCAGGCTCAATCACATCTCCAGAGCCGGATAGTAAATACGCAGAGCGGGAATCCATTATTGCCAGCAGTGCATCTAATTCTTTCAAAATTTTATCAGTGCGCCATTCCTTTGCCATTTCCACCACTGCTTTCTGAAGCACACCATTCACTTCGGAAAGCTTCATTTCAAACTTTTCAAAAAGTGCCATAGCATCTGCAACAGCACCTGCAAATCCAGCCAATACCTTTCCATCATTAAAACTGCGCACCTTCACCGCTTTTGACTTCATCTGCATATCGCCCATAGTTACCTGTCCATCTCCCCCTAAAGCGATGGATCTGCCTACACGGACACCTAATATGGTTGTGTTTCTAAACCTGATTTCTTCCACTTATAATTTTCTCCTTAATCTGGCAGTGGGATACTTCATTTGCTCACGATATTTTGTAATGGTACGGCGGGCAATGGTATATCCCTCACTTCTGAGTTTCTCAGTAATTTCTTCATCCCCCACAGGGTGCTGCTTATCTTCAGAATCAATAATTTCTTTTAATCTTTTTTTCACTTCTGTATTTGAAATTGTCTCTCCGTCTGTTGTTTTAATCCCTTCTGAGAAGAAGGTTTTCAACTCTTTAATTTCCCAAGGGAGCTGTGCATATTTACCATTGGTTACTCTGCTGATGGTAGAAATATCCATTCCTATATCATCGGCAACATCCTGTAAAATCATGGGCTGCAACTTCTTTTCACCTGAATGAAAATATTCAGGCTGCCTGTTGATAATAGACTCCATAACCCGTTGAATCGTTTTCTTCCTTTGTTCCACCGCATCCACAAACCAGTTTGCCGCTTCCAATTTCTGTTTTACAAATTTCTGGACATCTTTTTCATCTTTATGGTTTCTAAGCATATTCACATAAGATTTACTGATGCGAACCTCCGGCAAATTCCCGTCCTGTACCACAACATGGTATTCCCCTCCCCTGTCCTCTACAGTAACATCGGGAATAACCACATTCCCGGGGATGAATACATTGTCATCTCTGGGACCAGGGTTCAATCGTGAAATAAACTCCATAGCTTCATTCAATTCTTCTTTGGTACACTGAATTTCCTGCATGATTTTCTCATATCTATGGTTGGCAAAATCATCAAAATATTTTTGTAAAATGGTTACAGCTACCGGGTTTTCATCCCGAACTTCGGCCTGCGCAAGGAGACATTCCTGCATATTACGGGAAGCAAGTCCGGGAGGATCCATTCGTTGAATGGAATGCATCACCTGAAGTACAGCAGATTCTTCAATTCCCAGTCGGTCTGAAATGAGCATGGGCTCAATATTTAAATATCCCTGTTCATCCAAATTGCCTAAAATTTCTTCTGCTATACGAATTTCATCTTCATTCAGATTACAATCTCTTAATTGTTTAATAATTCTCTCAGAAAAAGATTCCTGGGAAACAAGGGGTCTTTCAGGTTCATCCTCTTTTGTCTCTCTCTGTTTGGGGATTTCATAATCGTCATGCTCACCTAATAATTCTTCCCAATCAAATTCCACTTCCTCTTCTTCCTCTTCAACTTCTTCCGGCAACTCTGTTTCAGACTCTTCCTCAAGGGGTAAATCAATGAGCTCAAGTGCAGGGTTTACTTCAAGTTCATGAAGTATTCGCTGCTCAAGCAATGGCAAATTAAGCTGGAGTAAACTCGCCTGCAAGACTTGCCGCGGAGAGAGCTGTTGGCGTAATTCCTGCTTTTGACTGAGTTTAGACACCTGAAAAGTCCATCTTGAATTTGCTGCCTAAATATAACCTGCGGGCCTCTTCATCCTCTGTCATTTCACGAGCTGACCCTGATTTTAAAATTTTCCCTTCGTAAAGGAGATATGCCCGGTCAGTGATGGTTAAAGTTTCCCGTACATTGTGGTCTGTAATGAGCACGCCAATATTGCGAGATTTTAAATCGAAAACGATCTGTTGAATATCCTCAACAGCGATGGGGTCTATTCCTGAAAAGGGCTCATCTAAAAGAATAAAATCCGGCTCCATGACCAATGCACGGGCAATTTCAGTGCGGCGCCTTTCCCCTCCGGACAAGGTATAGGCTTTTGACTTTCTGATATGGCTGATGGAAAAATCTTCTAAAAGCTTCTCCAGTTTTTCAGATTGCTCTGATTTTTTGAGGGTAGTCATTTCCAAAACCAGTTTGAGATTTTCCTCAACACTGAGTTTTGTAAAAACTGAAGGTTCCTGTGCCAGATAGCCAATTCCGTGTCTTGCTCTTTTATACATGGGGAATTTCGTCATATCCGTACCATTGAGCATAATGCTGCCTTCATTTGGTCGAATCACTCCGGTAATCATATAAAAGGTGGTGGTTTTCCCTGCTCCGTTGGGACCCAGTAATCCCACAACTTCCCCTCGTTTTACTTCAATGGAAATACCCTTTACAACTTCACGATCTCCGTAGATTTTCCTCAAATTAGTTCCGGTTAATACCTGATTATTATTTTCAGACATTTTCAAATCCCCTCTCTGGCTATCCCAAATGGGCGTGATATTCTCCATTGTTCCAAATCCATATCGGACTCAAACCCCACCCCATACAAAGTATCACCGTCAGAGGTGGTAAACATGACAGAATCTTCAGCAACTATCATTTTATAGTTATTATCCCATAAAATTTCGTTGGTAGTGAGAGTATAGCCGCTATCGGAAACCACATATACATTCCCATTAGCTTTCAGGTTTTTACTGGCTTCATTAATTCTGGCAGAATCGGAATACAGAATACTGGAGTGGAATCCATTGTCATCAAAGAAATCAGCCTTTACCCTACCCACTAACAGGGCATCCTCATTATTGTTTTTATATAACTTATCTGCCGTTGCTTCCACTACTTTATTTTCTTTTCTGGTAAGAATGATTATTGGGTTCCAGATTTCATTATCTACATATTCTACAGATGACCCGGAGTCCGTATTCTGATTCCCCTTGTGGCAGGAAGGGATTAAAAACAATGTAGAAACCACATATAGAAGGTACTTCATCCTTTTCCGTTTCAGGAAGAAATTTTCTCCTCTAATGAGACTGGGCTTAATTCCGAATTACCAATATTTTTCACCAAAGCCGCTGCTATAAAATCCCTGAATAAAGGGTGCACATTTACAATTCTGCTCTTAAGTTCAGGATGAAACTGGACCCCTACAAACCAAAGGTGGTCTTTCAATTCTATCATTTCAACTAAATTTAATTCCTGATTAATACCGCTGATGATAAGACCCTCTTTTTCGAATTGTTTGATGAACTTATTATTCACTTCAAAACGATGGCGATGGCGTTCATTTATTTTCCGCTTCCCATAAGCAAGGGAGGCTTTCGTTTTCCCTTTAACGGAACAGGGATAGGTCCCCAGCCGCATGGTAGCACCTTTGGACTTTACAGATTTTTGCCCTTCCATCAGGTCAATTACAGGATACCTGCAGTTATGTAAAAACTCTCTACTATTGGCATTCTTTAATCCACAGACATTGCGGGCAAAATCAATAATAGCACATTGAAGCCCAAGGCAGATTCCAAAGAAGGGAATATTATTTTCCCGTGCATATTGTGAGGCAAGAATTTTACCATCAATCCCCCGATGACCAAACCCACCGGGAATGAGAATTCCATCTACATTTTTAAAGGCAGATTCAACATCTCCGGTAACTTCCAATTTTTCAGTATCCACCCATTTCACAGATACTCGGGTATCATTTTCTATTCCGGAATGAATAAAAGCTTCAATGATAGATTTATAAGCATCGTGCAATCCATTATATTTCCCACACATGGCAATAGTAAGGGAGTGTTTTGGGTTTTTATACCGACCAATTGAATTTTCTAAAATATGAAGATTCTCTTGATGTGAGTTGGTGTCCAATCCCAGGCGTTTTAAAATCACTTCATCAAAATTCTGTTCATGTAAAACCAGAGGGATTTCATAAATGGTATCAACATCAGGAGACTCAAATACCCTTTCCGTATCCACATTACAAAACAGACCCAATTTCTTTTTCAGCTTGGGAGTAAGGTGGTGATTTGCTTCTGTACGGCAGACCAAAATATTGGGTTCCAAACCAATCTCTCGAAGGCGCATGACAGAATGCTGCGTAGGTTTTGTTTTCATTTCACCTGCTGCAGAAATGTATGGCAATAAGGTAGTGTGAATCACCAGGGAGTTTTCCTTACCCTGTTCTAAAATGAATTGACGGATGGCTTCATAAAAGGGTTGTCCTTCAATATCTCCCACTGTACCACCAACCTCTGTAATGACCACATCAAATTTCCGTCGGTGATTTACATTCTTGATTCGAGATTTAATTTCATCGGTAATATGAGGGATGACCTGAATAGTTTCGCCCAGATAGTCCCCCCGCCTCTCTCTTTCGAGTACATCCCAATATACTCTGCCTGAAGATGTGGTATTTATACTACTCAGTGATTCATCTATAAAGCGTTCGTAATGTCCCAGGTCAAGGTCAGTTTCAGAGCCATCGTCTAACACAAACACTTCACCATGCTGAAATGGATTCATAGTCCCTGGGTCAACATTCAGATAAGGGTCTAATTTATGGATAGTGACTTTAATTCCCCGGGATTTCAAGAGAAAACCTAAAGAGGAGGCCACAATTCCTTTTCCCAACCCGGAGAGAACGCCTCCAAATACAAATACATATTTAACTGGATTTTTTCGCATTGCTTCTTTTCATTGGTGTTGAAATGGATTTTTGGGAAATTGCCCGGCATAAATATTAAGCTGTTTAAAGGATTTTACGGGAATGTTTTATTCCCTAAAATTTGGAAGTTTTTGTTTTCCCCATCATTTTAATACTGCTAATTTTTCTATGGATATGAGCAGTATTAGCCATTTATTAACGGAAAATCCCCTACACAAAGACATTTTGCATACTGCAGGTAAACTGGCAGAAAAGGAGTCTTTATCTTCTTTCGTTGTAGGCGGATTTGTGCGGGATACCCTGTTGGGTAAAACCACCAATGATATTGATATAATGGTGGAAGGTGACGGCGTGAAATTTGCAAAAAAATTAGCCCATGCCCTACAGGTTGAAGTTACGGTTGATTATAATAAATTTGGTACGGCATTAATCCCTCATAAGGATGTGGAAATTGAGGTTGCAACCGCCCGTAAGGAAAGCTATGCTTCAGATTCCCGAAAACCTGAAGTGGAACCCTCCACTGTTGAAGAGGATATGTCCCGTAGAGATTTCACAGTTAATGCAATAGCAGCTTCTATTTTACCCGAAAGTTTTGGTGAAGTTTTTGATCCCTACGGCGGTATTCGCGACCTGCAGAAAAAACTGATTATCACTCCCCTTGATCCTGACATTACTTTTTCAGATGATCCTTTACGAATGCTGAGGGCTGTTCGCTTTGCTGCCCAATTGGACTATGGAATTGCACCTACAACCTTAGACAGCATCTCCCGAAATACGCAGCGTTTGGAGATTGTATCTTGGGAGAGAATCAGGGATGAGATTATTAAATCATTGAAAGCAGACAAACCCAGTATTGCCTTCTATCACATGAAAGATACAGGCCTTCTTTCCCATGTATTCCCTGAATTGGATGTGATGTCAGGTGTGGATATCATTGACGGAAAAGGCCATAAAGATGTTTTTATTCATACCCTTCAAGTTGTTGACAATGCAGCAAAATTAACTGATAAAATGGATATTCGATTTGCTGCCCTGGTACATGACATAGCCAAACCCCCTACGAAACGATTTTACAAGAGTAAGGGTTGGACATTCCACGGACATGATGAGATTGGCAGACGCATGTTGAAAAAAGTAGCCAGGCGGATGAAACTCTCTAACCAGCTAAGAGATTATCTTATGCTTCTCACTAAGCTCCATTTAAGACCTATAGCCCTTGCGAAAAAGGAAATTACAGACAGTGCAGTCCGTCGTGTTATGGTGGAAGCCGGTGAATTTATTGATGATTTAATGGTTCTCTGCAGAGCAGATATAACCACAAAAAATCCCAAGAAAGTTGCAAAATACATGGGAAATTTTGAGAAAGTTGAAGAGCTCATACAGGATGTGAAACTACGAGATGAAATGAAAGCTTTTCAATCTCCCGTCAGAGGAGAAGAAATCATGAAAGAATTTAATTTACCTCCAGGAAAAGAAGTAGGCAGGATAAAAACTGCCATTGAGGATGCCATATTAGAAGGGGTTATCGATAATAATTATGATGCTGCCTTTGAATATATGATGCGCATTAAGGAAGGCGAAATTTCTACTGACCCATTGTAGGTTAAAACTCCTACAGTTTTCTTTTGGGTCTCTCCTGTTTTTTTCTGTTTGATGACCTTTTTGGGTTATTCCGGTTATATTCATCAACTAATTCAATTTTTCTTACCTGGGGAGTCCATTTGGCATCAGGTGAAGCAGTTCGCTCACTTAACTGCCATAATTGTATTTCCTTTGGCTTGCGGTGGTTATATATGGCAAAATAATCCGTTCTTTTAAGCCAACTTCTAAATTCCGGAATATATTTTTTGTAGTTACGTTTATTGATTCTACTAAAAAGCTTTCTCCAAAACTGGTTTTGAAAAGGTTGAAAATATCCCCTATTGAATCCATTCTCAATTTTATTATCAGAGGTAAAAAGGGTAATGTCTTCTCCATTTTCAAAAATAACTTGAGAGGATACCCATTTCTCACTTCGAATGACGGAAGGGGCAAACATATTCCATTGCTGGTACATTCTAGGATATAAAAGTATTCTTTTTGTATACATTCTAAAATTCTTGATAGAATTATCAGATGCAGATGGTTGGATCTCAGTCTTCTTCAGCCCTTCTTTAGGACTAACTCCTTCATTAATCTGAAGAGAATAATCAACTGCACCAATGAGAAGTCCCAAAACTGCTAAATTAGAAATGATAAGCTTCCCCTTACTCCACACCATTCGACTGCTGTAGGCTGGCAAACCGCTCATGGCGGAATTTTCCTCGGGAGAAGAAGAAATTCCACAAGCAGGCAGCCCCATTGAGGTACTGATCTTGGTTCGGTTACGAGATATTAAATCATAGCTCCAACCAAATGCTTTTTCCAAACCTGGTATAAGTAATATCCAAGAGAAAATAAATCCGAAGGGAAGAGAATGAATAATTTTAGAAAAGCCTTTATGCCGCGTATAAATCTTATTATTTTTTTCATCCCAGACCACAATGGTGGATTCTAATAAATTGAGAAGGTTGTCAGGTTTATTGTTTTCATATAGCCCATCAGCCCAAGTCAAATTTCGGAAAATATCAAGCCGCTTTAATATGCGGGCTGTGAGATGGCAAAAGCCACAATCTCTATCATAAAAAACTAAATAACTTCCTTGGGTCTCCCTCCGGGCTAACCCTTTTAGATAAATCAGGTCTTCTCTGCTTAATAATAGCAGTAATACTGCCATCATAATCCAACTGAACAGTCCAATTCCAACAGAGATTCCTATAATTAAATGGAAGCCCATAAATGCAATAAAAACCATTCTTCTCAGCCAGGGTTGAAAAATTGGACTCAAAATAAAAATTGGGGCAAGATGTTCAATAACCAGAGTGGCTTTTGTTAAAAGGGTAGAGAGTCCTATGGAAATATAAGATCTCACCCAATCTCCAATTCCTGTAAGAAAGGTATCAAGTTGGTACATGTAGTACACTGCAGATCCATCTGACCACATATCCCCTGTTTTATTGATGTAATTATAATAGTAAATCATTGATAACTGTATCAGACAGGCAATGAATGCAACATGAAATACTCTCTCATTTCCTTCTGGTAATGGTTTGTTTAGATCATCAGCATTGTTTTCAGGATATTGGTTTAAGCTCCTTTTAAGGGAATCTATACTGAGTGCTCCGCCAAGGGGAAGAAAAAGAGTCCAAATCAAGTAGTTATTAAATACCATATCGCCACCATTTTCTAAAATGACAGCAGCATTATGAATGCTGATAAGTCCTATTGCTCCAAGTAGGTGGAAGAGCTTGGTTTTAAAGCCAACCATGAGCAGGAAGAAGCAAATGAAGGTAGCTATAAAAAATAAGTGTACTTCAAAGGAGGTTTGAAATGTATCAAGCAGAGTAAAGTATTTAACAGAAAAACTATTGGTTACTTCCCTTCGAAAGTTCATACCATCTAAAGAATAAAATACATCTATGTATGCATATCTCCTGCACACATCCCACATCCCAAGAATGCCCAATACGATTCTGAATAAAGCTAGAGTGTGGAGATTTGTGGTGAATGCTCTCCGTAATGAATTCTTCAGGTATCTCACAATATTAATTTACACACCTCTCATTAAATGCACTTTGTATAATAATGCAAAAAAAAAGCCCGGCAAATGCCGGGCTTTTTTAGTTTTCTTAAAATCAGCTTATTTCATTAAGACGATTTTCTGAACATCAACAGTACCTGCTGCTTCAGCTTGCAGGATATACATACCAGATGCTGCATCAACACCATTCCATGTAAACGAATAAGTATTCGCTGCCAAATGTCCTTCATGTAGAGTTGCTACCACCTGACCCATGAGGTTGAATACCTTTACAGATACCATACCATCAGCAGGCAGTGCTAATTCTACAGATGTAGAAGGGTTGAATGGATTTGGATATGCATCACCAAGACCAAATACAGTTGGTATAGATACAATATCAGCTGTTAACGCTGTTCCACCAGTAGTACCAGCAATTACATCAACTATTTCATAGTCACCTGTTGAACTGAAGAGGGCTTCAGTTTCAGGGCCAACTACAATCACTTTAGTTGTATTTCCAGTTGTTTTGTAATCAGCAATAAAGCTAGACTCAGTAACATTGATTGTAAAATCAGCACCATGACTTAGAGTGATTTCATATCCAACATATCCATCAGCTTCATGTCTTAGACCTTCAGCCGTTTGAATCAGCTTCACGCTTTCTGCACGCTGGAGCTTAGACTCAAAGCCAGTTGCTTTTCTGTTTAGAGAAGCTTCAGGTTTAACCACATCAGCAGGATTTTTAACATCCTTCATGATAGATTTAATCATGAATCTACTTGAGTTTTTAACTACAGGTTTCGTATCAACACTCTTTGTGTAAACAGGCAAACTACGATCTTTTTCTACTATTTGACTTACTTTACTTATTGGGTCAAGTTTTGTAGAGCTTGCCTTAACATTGATCATTTTATCAGCAGCTATTGACATCATCTTAAATTCTACAGTTCCTTTTCTGGGCATAGAATTATCTGATGTTGCACGTCCTCCACAATCGGCTTCATCACCACAGTCAGAGCAATCACACCAGTATATATCACATTCCCATGATGCTGGTATACAGCTACCATCAGAACATTCATATTGGTCATCAGAACATCCAGTAGGACATGCACCTTCGGCCTCACATAGACCGCAATCATAGCCCCAACCAGATAGTGAAGCACAATCATAGCCATAATTTAGCCAGTAGCCACAACCAGTATCAGCACAGGTTGGATCAGCTACACAATCATCTGCATAACCACAAGTCTCCAAACCTTCATCTGCCCCATTTGAGCAATCTGGTCCCCAACCTGCATTACAAAATTCAGATGAACCATCACAATAGTATGATGCAGGAATACATTCTGTTCCATCACCATAACAATCAAACTGATCATCGCCACAGCTAGGCGCAGCTGCACAGTCACCACCATCTTCATCATAGCAGGTTAAATCATAGCCATAAGGCTGATCTGTTCCATCACACCAACCATCACCTACCCAAGATTCAGGGGCACAGTCACCATCACCAGAACAGTCTTCTACAGTACCTTCTGCACAACCTTCAGGCTCATCACCATCAAGTGGGCAGTTACAGCCGGAGCAATCCCAGAAATAGTTGCTTTCTAAAGTAGCACAGTCA
The DNA here is from genome assembly GCA_030747125.1 of Fidelibacterota bacterium. Taxonomy (GTDB): domain Bacteria; phylum Fidelibacterota; class Marinisomatia; order SCGC-AAA003-L08; family D37C17; genus D37C17. The sequence continues at coordinate 14,961 of JASLLI010000041.1, forward strand.
ATACCAAATGCATCAGCTGCTGTATCACAACATTCACTGCCATAAGCGGTAAAGTCATATTCACAGTCACTGCATTCTTCTGATCCACCGGTATCACCACCATCATCACAGTCTCCACCATCTTCGTCGTAGCATGTCAGGTCACAGCCATAAGCCTGATCTTCACAGTCTCCATAACCATCACCAATATAGCTTTCTGGACAGCAGTCATCATCAACACAGTCTTGTACATAACCTTCATCACAACTTTCACCACCATCATCGCCACAGTCACCACCATCATTGTCATAGCAGGTTAGGTCACAGCCATAGGCTTGATCTTCACAATCTTCAAAGCCATCACCAATCCAGCTTGCTGGACAGCAATCACCATCGCCTGAGCAATCTTCAACGCCACCTGCTTCTTCACAAGTTGGACAATCTTCTGGACAAGTCTCATTGGTTTCATCACCATTACATGCGCCATCACCACAAGCAGGATCACCATCACCAGGGCATGCACAACCTGAGCAATCCCAGTTATAGCTAGCTTCAAGTGTTGCACAGTTGATTCCATACTCATCCCAAGCTGTATCACAGCATTCAGAGCCATAGTTTGTGAAATCAAATTCACAGTCACTACAAGCTTCTGTTGGAGCGCAATCAGCTGGACAAGAATCGGCATCTTCATCAGACGCACATTCACCATCACCACAAACAGAAGGATCACAGTCACCACCATCATTATCATAGCATGTTA
>JASLLI010000042.1:0-8509 GCA_030747125.1 Fidelibacterota bacterium
CGCGTGAAAAAATGCCGGAGGAATTGGTAGAGCAGTTGGAGCCGTTATTTAAAGTAATTTCCCATGCCAATATCCCTATGTTGAAAAAGCCGGGCTATGAAGCAGATGACATTATGGGTACACTGGTAAAAAAAGCAGAAAAAGCCGGTCTGCATACCTACCTGGTTACCGGCGATAAGGATATGATGCAATTGGTGTCCGATCAAACTTTCATGTATTCACCCGGGAACTCATTTAAACCTACCACTGTGTATGATGCTGAGAAGGTTAGAGAAAAATGGGGGGTAGGTCCTGACGGGATTATTGACATGCTGGCATTGGTGGGAGACAGCTCAGACAATGTTCCGGGGGTTGATGGAGTGGGACCGAAAACTGCCAAAAAATTACTGGATGAGTATAAGACTATTGAATCCATTTTGGAACATGCAGGAGAGGCCAAAAATAAACGGGTGCGGGCAGGCCTGGAAAACGGGAAGGACTTGGTACACCTCTCCCGCGAGTTGGTGACCATCCACTGTGATGTACCCATCGAATTTCATGTGGAAGAGTTAATCCGCACTGAGTTGGATGTAAATGCCCTAAGTAAAGATTTTCAGGATTTTGAAATGTATTCCCTGATCACACAGGTTGAGGCATTGGGTGAGAATGGAACCATCATTCAGGAAGCACCCGAAAAGCAGTATCAAACAATGCTTACGCTAAAAGAGGTGAAGGCAATGGTGACACAGCTGCGAAAAGCTTATATGATTTCCTTTGATTTAGAGACTACTTCTGTGAATGCACTGGAGGCTGATATTGTAGGGTTGTCCTTTTCGGTGAAGGCGCATGAAGGGTATTATATTCCCATTGAGTATCCTGAAAAGCCAGTAAATTTTGAGTTAACTGTGGAATCAGTATTAGCAGAACTTAAACCTATTTTCGAAGAAAAGGAAAATTGTTTCTGCGGGCAAAATATCAAATACGATGCTCTTGTTCTCAGTCGCTATGACATTTCGATTACAAATATTACATTTGATACTATGTTGGCTGAGTATGTGCTGCACCCTGAGAAGAACTCCTATAAAATGGACTATCTGGCATTGGATTATCTCAAATACCGTATGGTACCCATTGATGACTTAATTGGTACAGGAATTCATCAAAAGTCCATGGCAGAAGTACCCTTAGAGGATATCAGTTTCTATGCCGCTGAAGATGCAGATGTAGCTCTGCAACTCTGTGAAAAATTAGATGGTGAACTGAAAAAGGAAGATCTTATAGAGCCTTACCGTGATATTGAAGTCCCTTTGGTTCCTGTCCTTATAACTATGGAGAAAAACGGTGTAGCTCTGGATTTTGAATTCCTTTCAGAATTATCTCAAAAATTTGGTGATGAGTTGGAGTCTATTACCGGAAAAATCCATGAGATGGCCGGCAGGGAGTTTAATATTAATTCCCCTAAACAATTGGCTGAGATTCTCTTTGATGAATTGGAATTGAAACCTGTACGGAAGCGTAGTACAGCTGTGGAAGTGTTGGAAGTACTGAAACATCATCATCCCCTGCCTGAAATTATATTGGACTACCGCCATTTAGCAAAATTGAAGTCCACTTATGTAGATGCCATCCCCAATCATAAAAACCCCTATACAGGGCGAGTGCATACTTCCTTAAATCAGACTATTGCTGCTACGGGACGCCTCTCCAGCACCTCTCCAAACTTCCAGAATATCCCCATTCGTACAGAGACGGGAAGGGAAGTTCGTAAAGCTTTTATAGCAGAAAAGAAAGGTTGGGTGATTTTGTCCGCAGACTACTCTCAGGTGGAACTGCGCATCATGGCACATTTTTCCCAGGAACCTGAGCTTATGAATGCTTTTCATGAAGGGGCAGATATTCACAGCCGAACGGCTGCCCTGGTTAATCATACAAAGGAATCACTGGTAACACCTGACCAGCGACGATCTGCTAAGGTGGTGAATTTTGGCATCATGTACGGTGCAGGTCCCTACCGGATGAGTCAGGAGTTGGGTATATCAATGGCAGAAGCGAAAGCACTCATTGAGAATTATTTTACTACCTACCCTGGTATTAAGAGGTATATGGATACTACCTTGAAATCTGCCCGGGACAAAGGGTTTGTAGAAACTCTCTACAAAAGGCGCAGAAGAACCAAAAACCTGCATTCTTCAAACTGGAATATGGTTCAGGCAGAAGAACGGGCAGCCATCAACATGCCTATTCAGGGGACAGCAGCGGACATCATAAAAATTGCCATGATCAATATCCATAACCGCATGGCTAAAGAAAAAGTCAATTCTCTCATGACATTGCAGATACACGATGAACTTCTTTTTGAATGTCCCGGTGATGAAGTAGAGGCCATGGCGAAGATGGTAGTTGAAGAAATGGAAGGGGCTGCACAATTAACCGTCCCTCTTAAAGTGGACTGGAATTATGGCAGCAGTTGGTTTGATGCACATTAATTTTCGCAGTTAGCTGTTTGCCATCAACCCATAAAAGATTGTTGTAAGTAAAGTTTTCTTTGCAACTCAGGAACTTTGATCTAAGGTACTCAGGAATTTAAAATTGGAAGCATCCATCACATTTAAAGCCGTTGGTAAAACAGTAGGAAATCAAACCCTCCTGGCGGATTTGTCATTTGGTGTAGAAAAGGGCTCAACTTTCGTACTCATTGGCGAAAACGGATCTGGAAAATCCCTCATCCTAAAACTATTAGTTGGACTTATTGAAAAAGATACAGGCTCGGTGTATATTCATGGACAGGATATCTCAACCCGCAGTCTGGAAACCCGATCCATGTGTGGATATATGCCTCAGTTTATCAATCTTGATGAAGAACTCACTGTCCAACAGAATATTTCCATTCACGGGCAGCTGCATGGTATGTCAGCAAAAGAAGCCCGTGCTTCCACTCTGCATTGGACAGAGCTGCTGGATTTGACACCTTACCTGAATCAGCATCCACACAAACTGGCTTTTGGATTGCAGCGGAAAGTATTATTTGCCAGAGCATTGGTGCATGACCCTCAGGTGATTTTATTGGATGAACCTACCACAGGCATGGACCCACAGAGCCGTAGTACCGTCTGGAATATTTTGGATAAACTCCATTATAATAAAACCATCATTTTTGCGACACAGAATTTCACAGAAGCAGAACGCTATGCAGACAGAATTGCTATCCTGCATGAGGGAAATATAAAAATGGATGGTACTCTGGAAAGACTGATTGAAACTACCCATGGGTTGACTCATTACCGTCTTGCATTTGCAGAGCAACCTCCTGATACCTTTATGCAGCAGCTGGAAGAATGGCCCCGGGTACTCAGACCCAAATTAAAAGGGCTGCAACTTGAATTCTATTCCCGGGAACGACAGCAGTTTTTCAAAGTACTCCGTTTAGCTCTTCAGCATAGCCTTTCTGATCTGGATACCAGTATTTGCCGATTGAGGGACCTCTATCTGGGTTTAACGGAAGGAGGGCTTGAATGAGTGTTTTTCGTCCCTTACTATTGCGGGAATTATATGATTTAAAAAATCATTTTATATCCGTGTTGCTGTTTTGGGTGCTCATGCCTGTTATACTGCATATTTTTCTGGCAATCCCTCTTTCATTAGTCATTCAGATGGATATCCGCTACCTTAACTGGTCTGCAGGAGGAATCTGGATAGTCACAGCCGGAATCACTGCCTTTTTATACTCTGCGAACCGTATGCGGAAAATACATCGAGAATCCTCTCAGATTGATGCACTTCTCAAAGCACCACTCTCTAATCTTCACCTCTTACTCATTACTGTTTTGCGAGGATTGTTTTATGGCATTGGACAATTTATCATAGCACTCATTATTACCACTTCTCTGAACAATGAGTATTTGGGGATCAATGGTCTATTGGTAGTTTCTTTTCAGATGTTTACCCTGATTCTGCATTTTGCAGTATTGGGTACTTTTTTAGGAATGATCCTTCCCGGAAGAATGGTGTTCACCAATGTATCCTTTCTTATTTTCCTGTTTATCTCCTTTGGACTGGGGAACTTCATCCCTTTGGGAAATTTCCCTGAATCTTATTTAACTATAATTGAGGCAATCCCTACCACAACTGCCTTTGCCAATATAAAGACGGTAATAATTCATACGCCTTTTAATTGGAAGGGATTCTTTTTTACCTTAATGGGAACCATTATAATATTTATAATTGCTCTCATAGCATCTCATAAATTATTTCGAAAATTTTAAATATGGAAAATCGGTATTATATCATCGGTATTGATGGAGGCGCCTCCAAAACCAGAGGTGTGTTGTTTTCAGAAAAGGGAGAGACTCTTGCCTCTGCTGTTGAATCGGGTTCAAACCTGGCAGTATATGGAGAATTAGCAGGAGAACGGATAAAATCAATCATCATCAATTTATGTCAGATTGCAAATATTCCCATAGATCATATCGATGCAATCGGGCTGGGATTAGCCGGTGCCTCAGATGAAGACGGCAGAGAAATGGTCTTTAAAGTTTTGGATGAATTGAAACTCTCCCAAAGGGCTATTATTGCCAATGACGCTGAAGCGGCATATGAGCTGAACTGCCCTGGAGATTTTGGAATTCTTGTTACTGTTGGTACCGGAGTTATCTGCATTTCCCGAAGTGCTGAAGGGAATACCATCCGCACTGCAGGGAAGGGTCACGATAATGGAGATATTGGCAGTGGGTTCTGGATGGGGAAACAAGGTATGCTGCATCTTTCCCTGAATGAAACTGCCATAGAAGGGGATGGGGATTTAGAGTCCATGATGGAGGCATTTCTCAGTAAATACCCTGAAGAAAACTTTCAGGATATTGTTAATAATATTTATGAAAGCAGTGAAGCGGTGGCTCAAATAGCAGACTTTTCGGAGGATATTCTCAATTTAGCAGAATGCGAAAATGAATTGGCAGTCTCTATTGTTCAGGAGGCTTCCCATGCTGTAGCTGAATACATTATTGCCTTAACTGAGGAAATGAATTATACAGAAAAGCAGATTGTGCTGGCAGGCAATGGTTCAGTGATTCGCAATGAGTTTTTCAGGAAATCAGTAAATGATGATCTTCGTTTCCAGTTCCCTGAAATAAAATGGACTTTCTCTGCTATTTCACCAGCCTATGGAGCCGGCATTATGGCAGCAAAAATTCAAAATGTTGATGTGAAAATCGGTGATGTGGTGAAAGGAAATGCCCTTGCTTCAACCTGAGTCAATTATACACCTTCAGCGGCTGGAACATAATGCTGCTGTCCTGCAGAAAATAGTATCAGATTCAAAAATAATGGCAGTAGTTAAGGCTGATGCCTATGGGCATGGTGCTGTTGAAACGGCACAGACATTATCCGCATTTGGTGTTCACGGGTTCTGTGTTGCATTGGTAAAAGAAGCAGAGGAACTCGTTGATGCAGGAATTGAAAATCCTATTCTTCATTTAGGTGCCATCACTCAGGATGCACTATCTATTTATAGCAGTGGTCAGGTTCGCTGTACTATTAGTTCAAAGGATGATCTGAAATTATTAGAAAACTCCGGCATGGATGGAATGATTGCCCATATAAAAGTGGATACCGGAATGGGGCGCTTAGGAGTGGCTATGGAAAATGCGGATGAGCTTTTTAAACTGGCGGGAAAAAGTACAAGGATAAAAATTGAGGGAATTTATTCTCATTTTTCCACAGCAGAAGAAGAGGATACTACCTACCGTGAATTGCAGCTTTCCAGATTCAAACATATTATCGAACAGTCAAGGCAATTTCTTCCGGAAGTTTCATTTTACCATATTGCCAATTCTGCAGGGATTTTCCTTAGTAAAGAAACCCATTTTAATATGGTACGCCCCGGCATCTCAGTTTATGGAGTGTCACCTTTGGGAAAGCCTCATAAGGATTTAAAACCAGCGATGGAATTAAGAGCACCGGTGGCAATGGTAAAAAATTATAGTGCCGGGGAATCCATTGGCTATAACCGACTTTACACTACAACAGACAATGAAAACATCGCAGTTCTACAGGCTGGTTATGCTGATGGTATTCCACTGTCCTTCAGCAAGGGAGGGCAAGTTGATATTAATGGAAAGCTGCACCCAATATCAGGCAAAGTCTCCATGGACCTTATAACCGTATCCTGTTTAGATGTGGCCATTAATCAAGGTGACTACGCAACCTTTTGGGGAAGTGAAATACCTGATCTGAAATTGGAAATTTTAGCAAAAAAATATAATACTATTCCATATAAGCTGTTAACCGGAGTAACAGCACGAGTGAAAAGGGTATATGTAAATGGCTAAACTGCTTATAGTTATAATATTAATAGCATCCTGCACCTTACCGCCCCAAACCAGTTCTAATACCCTACAGCCAACTCCCGACTTACAGCCTCCTGCCCTCAGATCGCAGCAACCAGAAACTATTTCCCACCTCTCTCTGCGGGAAAAAATTGCTCAAATGGTTATGGTACGCATCCGCGGGGATTATTATCATAGTGACCATTGGTATAGAAAACAGCTGAAAAAATTTCTGGTAGAAGATGGGATAGGCGGCGTCATAACCTTTGGTGGCAGTGTCCACGGTACTTATTACAATATTCAACAATTTCAGAATTGGGCAAAGTATCCTCTATTGGTGGCGGCAGATTATGAACGGGGACTGGGACAGTGGATGGGAGGAGGTACCCTTTTCCCTTCCAATATGGCAGTAGCTGCTACCGGTGACTCAAAGCTTGCTTATGATCAGGGGAAAATCACAGCATTAGAAGCCAGGGCTTTAGGTGTCCATATAACCTTTGCTCCTGTAATGGATATCAACAACAATCCTGAAAACCCCATTATTAATTTTCGCTCGTATTCAGACAATCCAGAAACAGTTTCAACATTCGGGACGGAATTTATAAAGGGGGCGCAGGAATATGGGCTTATTGCCTGTGCCAAGCACTTTCCCGGGCATGGTAATACAGCAACGGACAGTCATACCAGTCTTCCAACCATTGAAGGCAGCAGATCAGAACTTATGCATATGGAGCTATCCCCCTTTCGTTCTGCCATTGATGCAGGAGTTGAAATGATGATGACAGGGCATATTGCTCTTCCCGGCCTTGATGATAGCGGACTTCCGGCATCACATTCTCCTCTAATCGGCAATAAACTCCTGCAAGAGGAGATGGGCTTTAAGGGTATTATCATCACCGACGGGATGGAGATGGGAAGCCTTACCCAATCAACTTGGGCAGGTGAATCTGCAGTGAGAGCCGTTGAAGCGGGAGCAGATATACTGTTGCTGCCTATGGATGTAGAACATACCATCACCACCATTTTGGAAGCTGTGAGTTCAGGCAGAATTGCTGAAGCAAGAATCAATCAATCTGTGCAAAAAATCTGGCAATTAAAAGCAAAACTGGGTCTTTTGGATAGTCCGTCTCAGCTGTCCTTTTCTGAATTGGAAAAAGTTATCGGGAAAAAAGAACATAAATCCCTTGCCGTTAAAATTGCACAAAAATCTATTACCATAGTGAAGGATGAAGAGAAGCTTCTGCCCCTGAAGCCGGAAAAAATTGATTCTTTAGGGCATCTCATTCTATCATTGGATGAAGGGGCCAGAGGATACCTTAATTCTCTCAGTAAAGATTTGAAAAGAACGCATGGGCATGTCAAAGAAATTTTTGTGAATAATCCCTTATCAGAGTTAGCACGCCAGGATGTACTCAATCAGTTGGAAGGTGTGGATCAATTATTGGTTTCCCTGGTAGTGCGTATCAGGATGGACAAGGGCATAGCAACCATAGATTCTACGCATTCCTTATTTTTAGATGCACTTCAGGAGAATGATGTCCCCTTCATTACCGTGAGTTTTGGCAGCCCCTATTTACCGGACTACAAAAATATAAATACCTATCTCTGTGCCTATGGTTATGGCTCTGTGTCTGTACATGCTGTGTCTGATGTGCTTTGGGGGAGAGCTTCCGGAACAGGTATTCTTCCTGTGGATTTATCACCACAATTTAAGAGAGGAATGGGCAATCAAAAAAAAAAACGGGATAACGACTGGGGCGAGGTGAATCAAATTGTCTTCTCTCAAGCATATGCCATATTAGATAGTGGTATTAAAAACAACATTTTCCCCGGTGCTCAGATAGCGGTTGTTCAAAAGGGGGAACTCATTGCATCCCGGGGGTTTGGGTACCATACTTATGATGGTGCCTCTCCACCGGTGAACAGTAAAACCATATATGATATTGCCTCCCTTACCAAAGTCCTTGCTGCTGTTCCGGTTACCATGAAACTTATTGCACAAAAGAAACTATCCCTCAGCCATACGGTGAACCAATTCTACCCAGAATTTATCAGTAACGGAAGGGATGAAATTACTATCAGGCATTTGTTGACTCATTCTTCAGGGCTGCCGGGGTATTATCAATTCTTTTTGGATGCCAATATCAATTCAAAAGAGGATATGCTTCAATACATTCTTAAAGTGGATTTAAATTCGTCGCCGGGAA
>JASLLI010000042.1:8609-15578 GCA_030747125.1 Fidelibacterota bacterium
CCAGTATGAATACAGTGATTTAGGATTTATCCTCCTTTCTGCAATTATTGAAAAAGTATCTAATCGTTCATTAGATAGGCTGACTCAGTCTTGGATTTATAACCCTTTAGGGATGGCATACACCCGGTATTTGCCTCCACAAGAGGTGAAAACCAATATTGCACCCACAGAAGTGGATACCCTCTATAGACACCGTCTCATTCACGGAGAGGTGCATGATGAGAATACGCATCTCATGGGAGGAGTTTCAGGTCATGCAGGATTATTTTCCACTGCTGAGGATATTGCTAAATATGCCCAGATGTGGGTGGATGGGGGAGTCTGGAAAGGAAGGCGGCTATTTAAAGAGTCTCAGATTAATGAATTTACCACGGTTCAACATCTACCCGGGAATTCAGACATGGCTTTGGGATGGGATACTCCCTCACAATCGGGGAAATCAATTGCAGGTGATTATTTTACTCCCGGTTCTTTTGGGCATTTGGGATTTACCGGAACTTCGGTTTGGATTGACCCCAATCAGGAAATTATTATTGTATTACTCACCAACCGGGTACACCCATCCCGAAAAGGGAAAGAGGGCAGTGGAGAGATGTATGGGATACGACGAGAATTTTATAATACATTGATGAGGGAGATTACTGAGAGTAAAAGGAGACAGGGGTAAGGAGTGAGGATGAAATATCTTTGAATGTCGAATAACGAATGTCGAATAAGAAACTTCGAATTTCAATTTTAAACCCATTTTATAGCTGGGTAAAGGGCTACTCATGTTTTTCATTTAAAATTCCATAATAAAACCGTTAATTTTCTATATCCGATGTTCAATATTCTTCATTCGACATTCTCCCTGATCCGCTATGCACCTCATTGACCTAACCATCATTCTCCTATTTCTTGGGGGGATTTCTGCTTACGGCATTTATAATGCCAGGAAAAATGTTACTACTGAGGATTATTTTTTAGCGGGTAAGAATACCCCTTGGTGGGTGGCTATGTTTTCCATTGTGGCAACGGAGACTTCTGTTCTTACTTTTGTTTCAATACCAGGGCTTGCCTATCGCAGTGACTGGTTTTTTCTACAACTTGCTTTGGGATATATACTGGGGAGAATACTGGTTTCTGCATTTCTCCTGCCACTGTATTTCAAAGGAAATGTCACTTCCATCTACGAGGTCATTGGTGAGAGATTTGGTAAGCCGGTGCAAAAAACAGCTTCAGGAATATTTCTCATCACCCGCATCTTTGCTGATGGTGTGCGTTTTTTAGCGACGGCTGTGGTGGTACAGGTAGTTACCGGATGGCCCATCTGGCTGGCAGTCCTCATTATTGGAATCGTTACCATGGTCTATACCTTGTCCGGCGGCATCCGCACCGTGCTCTGGGTGGACAGCTTTCAATTTGTCCTTTATTTAGCCGGTGGTGCTACGGTCATAGTCTTTATTTTTACTTCTCCGGTATTTTCAGGATGGGAGTCGCTGATTGAAGCAGGAAAATTGCAGATATTTCGCTTCACTACGGAAAATATGTTCACCGATGCCTGGTATGTATTCAGCGCTTTCTTAGGAGGGACGCTTCTTTCCTTTGCTTCACATGGAGCTGATTATATGATGGTACAGAGAGTGCTTACCTGCGGAAATCTCAATGCTGCCCGTAGAGCTATGGTTGGCAGCGGCGTATTTGTATTTCTGCAGTTTCTGGTGTTTCTCCTCGCCGGTTCTCTAATCTGGCTCTACACAGGAGGCGCCGAACTGGATAAAGACAGAGAACTTTCCTGGTTTATCGTACATCATCTGCCAGTGGGAATAAAGGGAATATTATTAGCAGGGGTGCTTTCAGCGGCTATGTCCACACTCAGTTCTTCCATCAATGCTTTAGCCTCATCTACGGTAAATGACTGGTTCAGGACAAAACCCACATTGAGAATGTCTATGTTCGTTAGCGCTGTCTGGGCGTGTCTTCTCATTTTGATTGCTCTCATGTTTGATGAGGGAGATACTGCTGTTGTGGTATTGGGACTCAAAATAGCGTCTTTCACTTATGGAGGATTATTGGGATTATTCCTCTTGTCACGATTAAAAATACAGTTTTCCCCTGTCCATCTTATCATTGGGTTGCTGGCAGGTCTGGCAACAGTATTTCTACTCCAAGATCAGAGTATAGCATGGACCTGGTTTATTGGGGGAGCAGTTCTGGTTAATTTGGGGGTAGTGCTGATATTAAATAAAATGGGTAATATGATAGGAGGTACACTATTGTTAAGCATCGGAGCCGTCTCACTGACTTTTGGAGAAGTTCCTTATCGGTCAGGGTTGGATGTCATAGCATCTGACGGTTTTTTGGAATTGCAAGGCAAAACTGTAGGGGTAGTCGTAAACCATACTTCACTGAACAGCAAAAAAGTACATCTCATTAAGTTAACCCATGAGGCTGGAATTAATATCGCAGCAGTATTTACTCCTGAACATGGTTTTAAAGGTATTGCTGCTGCAGGCGAAAAAGTGGAAGATGGAAAGGAACCCCTTAGTGGCGCACCCATTTTCAGTTTGTATGGAAAGAACAGGAAGCCTTCAGAAGAAATGTTGGCAGGAATAGATGTTTTAGTATTTGATTTGCAGGATATTGGTGTACGGTATTACACCTATCTCAGTACACTCACCCTGGTTATGGAAGCGGCTGCAGAGCAGAAAATTCCGTTAATTGTGTTAGACCGGGTAAATCCCCTTTTGCATACAGTGCAAGGACCAGTTCTTGACTCTGAGTACGCCTCCTTTGTTGGGATGCATCCTATTCCGGTTTTACATGGTATGAGCCTTGGAGAATTGGCGATGATGATTAACGGTGAGGGTTGGTTAAAAAATGAATTGCATGCAGAATTAACCGTTATCCCTTATAATGGTAAGGTTGACAAAAAAGTTTTGAAAAATGCATTCGATCCAACACCATCACCAAATATGCCCAACTTAGAAACCGCTTGGCTTTATCAGGGACTCTGCTTGTTGGAGGGTACAAATATTTCTGAGGGGAGAGGTACAGACTCACCCTTTATGCTCATTGGGGCTCCCTGGCTGGATGCTGATTTGGTGTTGGAAAAATTAGAGTCCACCAGACATCCACAAGATGTAATTGCAATTACACAGTTTACACCGGAAATATTGCCTCATGCCAAATATCCCAAGTACGCCGGAGAGGAATGTTATGGATTTAAAATTGGCTACCTGAAAGAACCACTTAAATGGACGGTTCACTTTTTAGCGGCAGTACATACACTACACCCCCAACAATTCAGGTTTTTGGAATCACAGTTTATTGATAAATTATACGGTTCAGATAGGCTGAGACTTTCTATTAAGGAAGGGACAGTAAACCAATATTTAGTAGAGGATGAAGCATTTCTCTCTCATTTTATAACGCTTAGAAATACTTATCAAATCTATTAATCGTTTAATTTTAAAGGAGCAACTATGAAAAAAAATGAAGTTTACATTTTAGGAGCAGTATTGATAACTTTTCTCCTATTCTGGAAATTTTCCATGAATGCTACAGGCATTGATATCCCCGACAAACATCCTTTGGATAAAACAGAATATCGAAAACTCACCCTGGAAAACGGACTAAAAGTCATATTGGTTTCCAATCCCAAGTACAATATTTCAGCAGCCTCCATGAATGTGAAAGTAGGCTCTTTATCAGATCCTAAAGATGCGCAGGGCTTAGCTCACTTTTTAGAACACATGCTTTTTTTAGGAACGGAAAAATATCCGGATGTGGAAGATTATAAAATGTACCTTTCCAAAAACGGTGGATATTCTAATGCATATACAGCTGAAGATCATACCAATTATCTTTTTGAGGTGATTCATGAAGCTTTTGAAGGGGCGTTGGACCGATTCTCACAATTTTTCATTGCTCCTGCATTTAATCCCGATTATACAAAGCGGGAACAGAATGCTGTCAATTCTGAATTTCAGAAAAATCTGGAGCATGACTATTGGAGAATGCGCCAAATAAAACGAGCCATTTATAATGAGGATCATCCTGCGAATCATTTTGAAATTGGTTCTTTAGAGACTTTAGAAAAAGTTGATCGTCAGGTGTTGTTGGATTTCCACCAGAAATATTATTCTGCCAATCAAATGGCATTGGCTTTACTTAGTAAATATTCCCTTGATGAAATGGAATCTTGGGCAAGAACTTATTTCAGTCCTATAAAAAACAATCAAGCAGAGGAGATTGCATATCCCACCGATTATTTATCTGAAAAAGATGCCATCCGTCTCATTAGGGTAAAACCTGTTAAAGATAAAAAAGAATTGGGACTGGAATTCCCGCTGCCATTGGATATGTACAGCCTTTATGATGGCAAACCCATGCGGGTACTGGGTAGTCTCATTGGGCATGAGGGCAAGGGCAGTCTTCTCTCCTTATTAAAAGAAAAAGGATTGGCTACCGGACTCAGTGGTGGTGGAAGCCCGGATACCCCCGATTATGGTTCAGCAGGTATTCATGTACAGTTAACCCAGAAAGGGGTTGACAATTATCAGGAGGTATTGGAATATTTCTTTTCCTATGTGAAGATGTTGAAAAAAGAAGGATTTAAAAAGTATCTTTTTGAGGAGCAAAAAACCATTGCTCGACTGGAAGAGGTCTTTTCTGATAAGGGTGAAGGTACATGGAAGGCTGTCTCATTTGCTAATGATCTCGCCTTCTATCCTATGGAGGTTGCCCATCGGGTAGAGTATCATTTCGGCTCTCCTGACCCTGAAGGGTATAATCATATCCTTTCCTATATTCGCCCTGATAATATGCTCTGCGTTCTTTCTGACAGCAACCAGGAAACTCCTTTAGAAGAATTCTGGTATAAATCAAAATATAATTATGAAGAGATTATTGGCGAGGAATATGAAGCTCTCCTAGATCCACCAGTGAATTCTCATTTACACTTGCCTGAGCCTAATCCCTATCTACCTGAAAATGCACAATTGCTGCCGGAACCTGAAAAGGAAATCTCTCACCCTACACTTATCGAAGCATCAGAAGGACTGAAATTGTATTATGGGCAGGACACGGAATTTCAACGCCCAAAGGCATCCATCAATTATAAAATCTTTATTGATAAACAATTTACAGATATCCACAGCCAGACTCTCCTAAACCTCTATGTGGCTTCCGTGAAAGAGTCCATGAATGAAGCTTCTTACCCTGCAAGGCTGGCAGGGATGGAGTTTTTTGTTTCAAATGATGAGGAAGGGATTTCCATTACAGTAAATGGCTACCATGATACCATTGATGAACTCCTTCAGGAGATTCTCAACAATATGAAGGATTTGTCTTTGCCTGAGGAAAGATTCAATGCATTGAAAGATAAAAAAATAAGGGACTGGAAAAATGTAGCCTTAGGCAATGCCTATCAGATAGCCAGAGAAAAAATGCGTACTATGATCAGAGAGATTTACTTTGACAGTGCAGAACTGGCAGCAGCTGCAGAAAATGTTTCCTTACAGGATGTGCAGAGTTTTTCTAAAACCCTGCTGGAAAGGGGCTATGTGCAAGCTTTGGTATATGGAAACATTTCTCAATCTCAGGCTGTAAAAAATACCAATCTAATTTATGATATATTGGATATGAAACCCCTTGCAAAAGAGGAGGCAGTTCTTCAGCGCAGACTAAGTTTTAAAGAAGGGGATGACCTGAATGTGGTAGTAGAATCTGAGGTGAATAATTCTTGTCTCTGGCGCCTTCAATATTTTGGGGAAAACAGTATTGAAGAGGAAGCACAGGCAAAAGTATTAGGCAGATTCGTAGAACCACCCTTTTTTCTGGAAATGCGCACCAACCGTCAACTTGGCTATATAGTCTGGGGGGGTGCAGCCAGTCATAAAAAATCCAGTTATTTTATTTGGGTGATACAATCAGGAAATCATAGTGCAGATAATCTTTCCAATCAGGCATCTGAATTTACCATGACCCTCCCTGATTCATTACGGAAAACTTCCGATGCAGAATTTGCAGAAATTAAAAATGCAGTCATTGAAAAAATTAAAGAAAAACCAACCAGTATCGCGGAAAAAGCAGGAAGATATGTTACCGCTGCCTTTGAGTTGGATGGTAATTTTAACAGAGATGAAATGGTTATTGAAGCTGTTGAAAACCTATCCAAAGAAAGAGCAATAGAAATACTTGAGAAATTGCTGCATCAAAATACACGGAAGCGTGCAACGGTCTTATTTTATGCCAAAGAACATGAGAAAGAATTACAGAAAGCTTCTTTAATAAACGATGTAAACTCCTGGAAAAGAAATCGTAATTTTCAATAGTTTCCGATGAATTAATAAGGATTATATCATGCCGAATATAAAAAATACAGGTTTTCAATCTCAGCTAAACCCTGATTTAAAAAACAAAAAACAGCTCATCATCGAAGAGGAACGCATCCGTGTGTTGGGGGACTCCCTTCTGGCGTTTTATGATAAATTAACTGAAAAATATCTGCTCATCCAAGCGGCACAGGAAGAAGGGGAAGAAGCCTCCAATGCACCAGTTCCCCGCAGTGAAATTGAAACTTTTGTGAGAGACTATGCTGCTACCAAACCCCTAGGATTTTAAGTGGCATTCCTACTGTGCCTCGTTATGCACGATTATTTAATAAAACGCTGATATTACCCATGGCAGGATTTGTCATTCTGGTGGTATTTACCATCAAAATGTCAAATACTCTTATTTTTAAATCAACTAATCCGGTTTATCGGCAATATATTTCCTGGGATAGTCAATCCCGAACCAACACGCTCCTTTTACATTCCATCGAAATGAAGGATAGTATCTTCATTGCCTTTGACAAATCCTCTCGATCCATGCAGCAGTTTCCTTTACAGAAGGGCGATGCATGGTATCTCTCAAATATTATGAGATCATTTGAATATGAGTATCAGGATTGCTCTCAGTGTCACCATCAAGATAAGTAAATTT
>JASLLI010000043.1 GCA_030747125.1 Fidelibacterota bacterium
ATATCCTGTGCCTGAAGTCCCGGAGTTGTGGAGGAGCAAAGAATAGTGAGAAGATTGATGTCTTCATGGGCTGCAGCACGGACTTCCTCCGGTGAATCCGTTTCTCGTAAAGGAGGATAGTGAATGATGCGCAGTAAATTGCGGGGACTATTATCAACCATTTCTTCAAGGGGGATGGAAAACAGCTGTCTAATTTTTTCGGGAGTATTTTTTTCTAACCAGATGAGAAGGGTTTCTGCAAGCGCACAGAGATCCTGATATAATTCTCTGGTTTTAAAGCTCAGCTCTCCAGGGTATTGACCCCATGGATAAAGGTGGAAAAATTCTTTCAAATCTTTTTGGGAACGGTACTTGGCATGTTCAATCCCAAATGGGAAATACCCGTCCTGCGTATCTTTGTTAAAGGTATAATTATGTTTGACATCAGAATTAAAAAAGTGCTCCCATTCAGAATATACTGAGTGAACAAGTTCAATATCTACAGGATGGTTTTTAATGACAGCAAAGCCAGTCTCCCGCAGGGAACGGGTAAAGTCTGCAGATACCTGTGGTGAGTGAAAATCTACTACCTGGATGTTTAATTTAGTCATTTGTCATTTGTCATTGTCATTTGTTGCGGGATTTTGGCTGTAAGGGTAACTTTTCGCCATTCACTATCTACAAATTGCCATTCCCATTCAAAGAGTTCTGTTTACCCTGCTCCTTTTCTCTGTTCCATTGGCAGCGTGATTATTTACGACATAGTAACAGGAAATTTTTCCTGAAAAAGCTCCAATACTTCTCGGGAAAGGTAGGCAGGATATTGACCGTTTCTGCGATCCTTGATTTCATCACAGACCTCATACCAGGCTTTTTCATCCTTTGCTTTCAAAAGTTTTTCTCTTTCTTCCTCAGTTAATTTCATGGGTTGGTCTTCCATATTCTTCTCCAATTATTAAAAAAATTATATTGTAATTTTATTTCAATCAGCTTTGGATATAATCCTCGAGAACCCCTAAATTTACTGCCTTTTTCTAAAATCAACCGAATCAAGAATTACAGGAGATATATGTCTAATACTCAATTATACGATGCCCTTTCTGCCATAGATGTTAAAGTGGACTGGGTGGGGCTGAGAGAGGTGAAAGAAAACACTACCTACCGTATCATTCGAGATGGAAATCCCCAGGCAAACTCGCGTGATGTAAGCCATGGCATTATGGTGGAGGTATTATCAGAAGGCCAGTTTGGATATTTTGGCTGTAACAGTCTTGCCCCTGAGAAAATTCAATCAGCTGCTGAGTCTGCCCTGTTACAGGCAAAGGCTGCAGCTCCTCATTCACTTTTTACCTTTAGTGATGAAGCCAGACCACCAAGCAAAGGAGAATACCAATCCCCCTTTAAATCAAAAGTTGAAGAATTATCTGCCGGCAAGTTAAACGAAATCCTGCTGCAGGCATACCGCCATTTAAAAGTAAATGACCATATTGTTTCTGCCACTGCCATGGGAATGATTATCGAAACGGATATCAATTTTGTCAGCTCCAATGGTTCTGACACCCGTCAGTCATTTCTCATGGTGCAGTCGGACTATTCCGCAACTGCTCACAAAAGAGCGGAATATCAACGCAGATCTGATAACCACTGTCTGCAAATAGGTATGGAAGAATTTGAAATAGATGCTGTATTGGCACGGGCTGTAAGGGTAGGAGAACAAGCCCTTGAGCTCCTGAATGCTGAAGAATGCCCCACAGAAACCACTCATCTGGTATTGGCTCCTGATCAAATGATGCTGCAGATTCATGAATCAGTGGGTCATGCTCTGGAAGTGGACAGAATTTTAGGAGATGAACGCAATTACGCTGGTTGGTCATTCGTCAGGGAAAAGGATTTTGGAAACCTCCAATATGGCTCAGATCTCATGAATATCACCTTTGATCCTACCGTAGATGGACAATTTGCCTGTTACGGTTATGATGACGGGGGACTTAAAGCAGAAAGAGACTTCATCATAAAAGACGGCGTGCTTCTGAAAGGGTTGGGCGGCAGGGAAAGCCAGCTTCGGTCCGGTGTACCGGGAGTGGCTAATTTCAGATCATCCTCCTGGAACCGTGCCCCCATTGACCGCATGGCAAATTTGAATTTAGAACCGGGGGATTCCTCTTTCGATGAAGTCATATCTGCAGTGGATCACGGGGTCTATATGGAAACCAACCGCTCCTGGTCAATAGACGATTACCGCAATAAATTTCAATTTGGCTGCGAATATGGGAAACTTATTGAAAAGGGGAAACTCACTAAAACGGTGAAGAACCCCAATTACCGGGGTATTTCTAATCCCTTCTGGAACAGCCTGAAAATGCTGGGAAACCAGGAAACTTTTGGAGTGTACGGTACCCCTTATTGCGGCAAGGGTGAACCTAATCAGGCAATTAGGGTGGGACATGCTTCCCCCCTCTGCCTCTTTGAGAATGTAGAAGTGTTTGGGGGAGTGTGATTTTTAATTAGAAATGAAGAATAAGAAATGAAAAATTAAACAATCAATTGATATGAAAAGCCAATTTAACCAATTATCAGAAAATCTTTTAAACAGCCTCCACCAAGGTGAACATCTAAAAATAGGGGTATCCGGTGAAAGCAGCCAGTTCATTCGTTTTAGCCAGTCAAAAGTACGGCAGTCGGGTTTGGTGGAGGATGCTGCAATAAACATCACCCTCATCAAGGATGACCAAACCTGCAGTGGCAGCTTCACCTTAACAGGAGATATTGCAAATGATGAATCATTAGCAGTATCTGAATTGAATCGTTTAAGGGAAGAAGTGGATACATTGCCTAAAGACCCTTTTATTGTCCTCCCTGAAAACAGTGGCTCCAGTAATGAAACCCATGAGGGAGTATTGCTGCCAGCTGAAAAAGCAGTTGAGAGTTTATGTCCTGCCATGGATGGGGTAGATTTAGCAGGCATCTGGGCATCAGGCAGAATTTATGCAGGCAATGCTAATTCTGCAGGACAAAAACATTGGTTTGAAACAGACACCTTTTCTCTGGACTATTCACTCATTACCTCTGATGAAAAAATGGTGAAAGGTACTTATGCAGGCAGCCATTGGAATCAGTCGGATTACGAGAAAAATATGGCAAAGTCCATAGCAAAACTGCGTATGATGGAAAAATCCGCAAAAAAAATTGAACCCGGGAAATATCGTACCTATATTGCACCTGCAGGGGTGGCGGATATTGTAGGGATGTTCTCCTGGGGCGGCGTAAGCGAAGCCTCCATTCAGCAAGGCGATAGCGCCCTCTGTAAAATGCGTGAAAATGATATGAAACTTTCTGATTGTTTCTCTTTAAAAGAAGATTTTGGATCAGGCCTTGTACCACGCTTTAACTGTAACGGGGAATTAGCTCCTCAGCAATTAGACCTCATATTAAACGGAAGCCTGAAAAATACCCTGGTGAGCAGCCGCAGTGCAAAAGAGTATGGAGTCACCTCTAATTTTGCAGGAGAGGATGAAGGACTTAGAGCGCCAGTGTTGAATCCCGGTGAATTGGATGAAGATGCAGTCGTATCTAAATTGGGTACTGGGCTTTATCTTTCTAATCTACATTATTTGAATTGGAGTGACCGCCCGGGAGGCCGCATTACCGGCATGACCCGATATGCATGCTTTTGGGTAGAGAACGGGGAAGTCATTGCACCCATTGACAATATGCGTTTTGATGACAGCATCTATAGTTTTTTTGGTGATAATCTTGAAGGGGTGACAAATAAAGCACATTTAATGCCATCCGTTGAAACCTATGACGGTAGGGAGTTAGGCGGCATATCCTGCCCGGGGATTTTGCTAAAGTCTTTCGAGTTGACATTATAAATTGACCCCTCGCCCTACCTCTACCCGAGGAGAGGAGTATTTTACACAATGGCTTACCTCTGGACCTCTTCTCCCTGAGGGGTAAAAAGAAATGACAATTTTAAATTTCAAATTTCGAAATATAATAAAGGAATAACACATGAAACATGAATCACTCAACCAGTTCAAAGACAGCTTTACCCATTATACGGAACTGCGGGCTCAGGAGAACCGCAATAATCGGGTCACTCTCACCAATGGAGATGTTACCGGAAATGTAAATGCGGTAACAAGCGGGATTTCCGCCCGAGTCTATAAAGATGGAAACTGGGGGTTTTCTTCCAATCCCGAAATTTCTGATGAAAGTATCACCAGAGCTGTAAAAGCATCCACAGATAATGTTCAGTTCATGAATAAAAAGGATACTTCCCGCTGTGGTATTTTCCTCCCGGAAACCCAGGCAAATTATGAGATGGATTTCACCACCCCCCAAAATCGGCAGACACAAAAACACTGGGTAGATTATCTCCGTGATATAGATGGCTATATTGAAAAGAAATATCCCGAACTCCTTTCCCGTAATATTGTATTAGGAGGGTTGGATATGGAGAAATCGCTTTTCACCTCAGATGGTTCTGAGTCCTATTCTATGACACCCCGGGCTTTATTGTATATACTGCTTTCCATTGAGAAAGACGGTGCTCCCGTAAGTGTAATGGATGTCTGGGGAGGGCTGGGGCAACTGGAAGATAAATTCTCTGAACCTACAGAATTTTACAAGGAAGTAGATGTATTAGTAGAGAAATTGAAAAAGAAAGCAAATGGAGTTCATCCTGAAGCCGGGACTAAAGATGTCATTTTAGATGCTGACTTGGCAGGAATTTTAGCTCATGAGGCTATTGGCCATACCACCGAAGCGGATTTTGTAATGGGCGGTTCTGTTGCCGGGGACTATCTGAATCAGCAGGTAGCCAGTCCATTAGTGACTTTAATTGATTATGCCAATACATTTGATGGTAATACCTGCCCTGTACCTGTTTATGTGGATGATGAGGGGACACAGTCAGATGATGTTGTAATTATTGAAAATGGAATCCTGAAAAGCTACATGCACAATAAAGACAGTGCCCGTCATTTTGAAATGAAACCCACGGGGAATGCTAGAGCCTATGAATTTTCCGATGAACCCCTCATCCGCATGCGTAATACCGCCTTTGTTCCCGGAACCAGCAGCTTAGAAGAAATGATTGCCTCCATTGATGATGGTTACTATTTAAAACGCAGTAGCAACGGTCAGGCAGATTCCACCAGTGAATTCATGTTTGGTATCGGAATGGGTTACGAAATTAAAAATGGTAAAATCGGGCAGGCGATTAAAGATACAACCATATCCGGGGTAGCTTTTGATGTATTAAAAACGGTAGATATGGTTTCTTCTGATATGGTGTGGAGTGCCGGAGGAATGTGCGGTAAGAAACAGTGGATTCCCGTTGGAATGGGCGGCCCTGCCATTAAATGTAAAGTCAATATTGGAGGCAGATAAATGGAAAGAAATGAACTTTTACATTATTGTATTGATAAATTAAAAAGAGCAGGTGCTGAAAAAGTTGAATGTTCTGTATCCTTTTCTGAAAAAAAGGAGTTGAATATTGACAGCGGTGAGATGACCCTGCTGCGTACTACTTTTAATACCAGTTTGGGAATATCTGTAATCAAGGATCAGAAAAAAGGATCAACTTCCATTAATAAAACAGATAAGGGCAGCATTGATCAGGCAGTTGAACAGGTGATAGAATTAGCAAAAGCCTCTCAACCGGATGAAGCATTTGACATTGCAGAGAAACAACCAACCAAGTCTTTTTCAAAGGGAGATGAAACTGCCGATCTGGATAGCATGTACAACCGCATGGAAGAATTTCTTGGATATGTGAATTCTACCTATCCCACGGTTAATTTAGAGCAGGCAGTCCTGGATTTCACCTACTCTCGATCCTACTTTCAAAATTCAAATGGTGTAAATTTTGATATTAATAAGGGGATGTATGGATTTTATCCCGGATTTTTATCCAAGGATGGTAAAGACACATCTTCCATGAACGGAACCTTTTTTTCAGCTCTGAATCTGGATAAACCGCTTCACAAGTACTGCTCAATAGATACCCTCTTGAAACAATCCACTGAACAGATACGGACTCAGCAGGTACAGAATAAATTTGTAGGTGATGTGGTGGTCACTCCCGATTGCGTCAGTGATTTTCTGGGATTTATCACCACAGATATCAGCGATGGAAAAATGATAACGGGCAATTCCCTTTTCAAAGATAAACTGAATGAACAGATAACCCATCCTGGGTTGACTCTTCATTCACACCCTGTTTCAGAAGAAATATGTGACGGATATTTTGTCACTGATGACGGATATATTGCAGAAAACAATACCATCATTGATAAGGGAGTGCTGAAAACCCACCTCCTGAGTCTGTATGGCTCCCGGAAATTAGGAAAGTCTCGGGCTGTTAATGATGGTGACGCTTACCTTGTTGACCCTGGTAGTATGTCTCGAGATTCCATCATCAGCGGAATTGACAAAGGAGTCTTGCTGGCACGGTTTTCAGGTGGGAGCCCAGCTAATAATGGAGATTTTTCGGGAGTAGCAAAAAACAGCTATTATATTGAAGATGGAGAGATTAAATATCCTATTTCTGAAACTATGGTTTCAGGCAACATTCGGGAAATGTTTGAGAATATGGGGGAAGTGTCAAAAGACAGAGTAGATTTTGGCTACTGCATCTTCCCCTGGATATCTTTTAAAGGCTTAACAGTATCTTAAATTAAAATCCAAACCAAATTGCAAGGGAGAGAGCTTGTCCGTTGAGAGGTGAAGGTGAATCACCGGCTATGTTCATTCCAAAGGTGGAATCAGTCCAGGAATTATCAGCTGAATAAGTGAGGAGCTGCCCTGCACCGGCTCTGATGCCAACCCAATTTTTAATACGAACCAATACCCCAACTTCCGGATAAAAAGTGAAATAGGATTTAGAATATTTAGCGTAGGAGTTGGTACCAATACTATCCCATGAATAGGTCCCATCTGTATTGGCAACTTCTACAATGGTTTCACCTCCACCCAGGGTAGTGCCTATATCCAACACCACTCTTTCTGTCAGGATGGGGATTTTTTTAAGAAGGGATACACCGGCAAAACCAGACTCCACCTTCAGGGTAGTCTTCGTATATTTGGTATCAATAGAAGGAATTGACTGGGTATATAACATGCCTGCTCCCATACCTCCCATAAACCAGCCTTTACCAATATTCCCCATTCCACCTCCACCATACATGACAGCATTATCAGAGGTGAGAGGAGACAGGCCATATTGTGATATAAGGGAGTTAATTTCTGAAAAGTCATAATCCAGTTTGATCACGCAGGGGTATCCACCACCATATCCGGGTGACAGTTTTTTCTTCTTTTTTCCGGATTTACTGATATAAAAATCATCTTCATCCTCATCCTCTTTTTCCTTGGCGGGATGAAAAGTCAAATTGGTGGTATTGATTTTCTCATTACGGAAAAATGTAATTTCAACCATATCACCAATTTGTTTGGTATTCCTCAAACTGATGAGATGATCTTCATAACGCACCTGTTCTCCATCAAATTCCATAATGATGTCATCATCTGTCAAACCTGCTTTATGAGCATTTGAGCCGCTAATTACACCGCTGATTTTTACACCATAACAATGGGGATAGTGCATTTCATAAGCGGTTTCAAAGTCAATATCTTCCAGATACAAACCCAATTTTACTTTTTCATCAGTACCATATTCGTCTTCATTTAGTTCAAACTTGATTTTTGTCTCCAAGGTATGTTTTTCATCACCTTCCTGAGTAAAAACCAACGCTGTTAAAACTACAAAACCGATGATATATAGATAATTTGCATTCATTTTATTATCCTTTCTTTTAGAGATTTAAGATTATTTTTAATATTAGGCAGGACTATTCTAACATCCGCACCACCATTCCTGACCTCAGTTTTGGTTCGAACCAAGTGGATTTAGGAGGCATGACTTTTCCGGAATCTGCTACAGAAAGCAACTGCTCAATTTTTATTGGAGGAAGGGCAAAGGCAACCATACAATCCGATTGACACCGACGCTCTAATTCCCTCATTCCCCTAATTCCACCCACAAAATCTATGCGATAATTAGTTCTAGGATCATCAATCCCTAAAACCGGACTTAAAAGGTGTGACTGTAATATGGCAGCATCCAAACCATCAACAGGATCATCGGACAAAATATTATTATTGGGTGTAAGCAGGTACCATTGGCAATTCAACAGCATAGCAATTTTATACGCAGGCAGTGGGGAAGGAAGATCCGAAACAGGAGAGAGGGAAAAATTTTGTTGAACATGTTCTAAGAATTGCTCCGTGTTAAGACCATTCAAATCTTTCACCACTCGATTATAATCTAAAATTTGAACTTCATCATTTGGAAAGATCACCGAGAGAAAAAAGTTATATGCTTCCTTTCCATTATGGGATTGGTTGGTTTCTTTTTTAAGTTTCTGAACTCTGGATGCTGAAGCAGCTCTGTGGTGACCATCGGCAATATACAAATCAGCAACGGACTCAAAGAATTGTTTCAACTTCTTTATTTGTTGTGGATGGTTGATTTTCCATAAAGTATGGATGGTATTATCTTCTGAAGTAAAGGAAGTCTCCGGAGCCGCACAAACCATATCCTCAACTGTCAATTTGAAATTGTTGGAATTTCTAAAAGTGAGAAAAACAGGTCCTGTATTTGCGTTGGTAATATAAATATGTCTGGTTCGATCATTTTCCTTATCAGGTCTGGTGAATTCATGTTTTTTTATAGTACCGGTATTATATTCGTCAATTGAAACGCCAGCCACCACCCCTGTTTGAATATGTTCTCCCATTTGAATTTGGTATAAATATAAACAGGGAGATTCATCCTGAATCAGGTTTCCATTCTCAATAAATGAGTCTAAATTTGATTTCCCATGTAAGTGGAGATCATCTCCTTTGGGTTCATTGCCGGAAGTAAAATCAATTTCAGGCTTGATAATTCGTAAAAAAGAATCAGAATTTCCTGATGATATTTTTCTGGCCTCGTCAGAGGACATTACATCATAAGGAGGAGAACTCACCAATGCTGCTCTTTGTGGCGTAGGGCGGTACCCTTTAAAAGGTTGTATAATTGCCATTTATTTTTGAATTAATGGTTACTATTCAGGAATCAGCTGACTCTTCACTGTTCTCCACAGGTGTGGAATGCTTTTTAAAAACGGAACGCAGCCCTGTTTCACTTCCATTTAAAATGCGTTTAATATTTATTAAATGTTTTAAGATTCCCACTCCAAATAAAATCAATAAACAACTTAATATCAGCGGAGAATAAGAGCCTTCAATAAAAGCTAAAATAGGAATAATGGCATATAACAGAAGTGATCCCACTGCAACGAAATCAGTGATAAATGTTATCAGCATCAAAGCCAAAATGGTAATCACCCCTAACTGCCAGTTGATTGCCAGCAGCATTCCAATATAACAAGCGATGCCTTTACCGCCTCTGAAGTCTAAAAAGAAGGGAAAGATATGTCCTAAAATAGCCCCCGTTCCTGCTAAGACCATTAATTCTGTCTCCTGATAGGCATGAGGAAAAAGTACCAATACCAGTTTAACAGGAATAAAGGCTTTCAACACATCAATAACACCTGTAAGCACACCAAAGCTCCAGCCAAACTCTGAAGTGACATTGGAAGCACCTGCATTCCCTGAGCCCATTTCTCGGATGTCTTTTTTTGAGACTCTTTTTGCTATGAAAAAAGAAGTCTGAAAGCATCCAAATAAATACCCCAATAACAGGGAGGAAATTCCGTGTAATACATTCATTCTGTAGTCTCCAATTCTTCAAATATCCCCAATTTTTTATTTTTACGTACATTGCCCTGTGAAAAAATCTGACCATTCATAGCAATATAGACTCCATTGTCCAATGCCTGAACAAATGACAGGGCACTGCCCATATTGAAAAGTCCGTCGGAGCTGCCAAACTTGAAAGGTATCATGGCACCGGTGAGAACAATGGTTTTATCCCGAGTATTTTCAGCAAGGATTCTTGCCGTTTCCACCATGGTATCCGTGCCGTGGGTAATGACAATTTTAGAATTATCAGTTTGGACACATTTTTCAATAATATACTGTCGTTCAGTAACAGACATTTTCAGACTGTCCACCATCATCAAGGTTTCAATATCCACATTTACCTGACTTCGTCCCAGCTCCAGTAATTCATACATGTGGGTATTCTTGAAGTATAATTCACCTGTGAGTTCGTTATACTCTTTATCAAAAGTACCACCGGTTATAAATATTTTTATTCTTGAATTCAATATTTTGGCTTGCGGAGGGGGAAATATACAGACATTCAGAATTTCCCTTTCCCGGAAAAATAAAATCTTTTTAGTTTCGATACTATAATTGAAAGGGATTTTATGGACGCAGTAACCATTGGCTTTACAATATACCTCATCACAATTCTGCTGGTAGGATTTTACACTGCCAGAATTACCCGCAATTTAAAAGATTTTGCATTAGGTGGTCAACGGTTGGGACCAACAGTGATTGCTTTTTCGGAGCGGGCATCAGGCGAATCAGCCTGGCTCATATTAGGTCTCCCGGGGGCAGCTCTGGTAGCCGGAATGCTGGAATTATGGACAGTGTTTGGCTGTGTCAGCGGAATAATCCTCTCCTGGCTCGTTGTTGCCTATCCCCTGAGAAAAGCAACTGCAAAGTATGATGCCCTTACCCTTCCTCAATTATTCGAAAATAAATTTGGGGACGCCAGTGGTATTATCCGACTCGTGGCTTCCTTAATTATTACTTTTTTCTTCACATTTTATGTGGCAGCACAATTTTCAGGAGCAGGAAAAGTACTCAATGTTACCTTTGGTATTTCAGAATTCAATGGCATGATAATAGGGGCAGTCATCATTGTTTTTTATACCTTAATGGGGGGTTTTCTGGCAGTGGCATGGACTGATCTCGTACAGGGAATTATTATGATTGGCACTCTGGTTATTCTTCCATTAGCCGGTTTTATTGAGCTCTCCGGTTCTGAGGTGGTGGCTGTAATTGATTGGTCCACTCTGTATGGAGGGAAGACAGGAAGCGCAGCTCTTGTTGCTGCAATTGGCGGCTTGTCCTGGGGACTGGGATATATGGGACAACCTCATTTAATGGCTCGTTATATGGCCATTGATGATGCAGAAAATATTGCTGTCAGCCGTAGAATTGCCTATTTATGGGCAGTACCTGCTTTCTTTGGGGCAATGTTTATCGGATTAATTGGTGCCGGACTTATAAATAATGGACTGTTAAACTTTAACGGAGTAGTAATTACTTCCATTGCTTCTCTTCCCGATCCTGAAAAACTCATGCCCATCATGGCATCAAACTTACTTCCGGCTTGGCTGGCAGGCATTTTTATAAGCGGTGCCATTGCAGCCATGATGTCCACCGCAGACTCGCAGTTGTTAGTTTCCACAACCGTTATCACTGAAGATATAACACGGAAGTATGCAGGAATTTCCTTTACAGATAAAAAATTACTATTTCTGGGCAGGTTTTTTACCCTGGTAATAGGATTAGCGGCTTTTTATCTGGCATGGAAGTCTAATGATCTTGTCTTTGAAATGGTATCCTATGCCTGGGGTGGATTGGGTGCATCCTTCGGACCTGCATTGGTTCTGACGCTTTGGTGGAGAAATATCAAAAAAGAAGGAGTGTTAGCAGGGCTAATTTGCGGAACTTTCTTTACCATTATTCCCGTTTTTGGTACTGTAATTACTCCCCGATTATCAGCATTTGTAATTTCTACTCTGGTAGTTATTCTTGTCTCTAAATTCAAATCAACAACTAATCAGTCTGGCCGCCTTTAAATAAGAAATAAGCAGATTGCATATATGCCTGTAAATGTTTCTCAACAGGAGTAATTTTCGATTCATCTTTTATCTCAGTGTAGGGGATTTCATAAATTGACTGCAGGTGAGACAAGGTTGGTTTTTTGTTCATTATTGAGGATAACAAAAACTTCTGTTCTATCCACATTGCATAGTCATTGACAACCCTACAGCTTACGCCTGTGTAATCTGCTGCCAACACATTTGATCCTAAGAGTCGAAAAGGGTGAGGATACCCAATGAGGTGCAGCAGGGTGGGAGCAACATCAACCTGTGATGCAGGGCTTGCAATTACCTGAGGACTTGCAATAAGCCAGGGACCATAGATCAAAAAAGGAATATGTGCATTGCGTGGGTCTTCAAACTGCCCCTTAAAGACATTAATGCCATGATCTGCTATAAACAGGAAGAGGGTATTTTCCATCCATTTTTTGGTTCTGTTTTTTCGGAAAAATTTACCGATACAATGGTCCGTATATGCCATGGTGCGAAGTACTTGGGAAGCCTCTACTCCTAATGTATCAAATTCAGGAATGATTGATTCTTTATCAGCGGGAACCTGCCAGGGTTGGTGATTGGTAGTGGTAAACAGGGTAAGAAAATTTGGTTGTTCTGATTCCTGTAAAATGGATGCTGCATAGTCAAAGATATATTCATCATATACTCCCCACATATTTCCCGGTGTACTAGTACTGAACTTCTCACGATCATGAACTTCATCAAATCCGTTAGCAATGGCAAAGCCTTTCATATTGTCAAAGTCCGCATCACCGCCATAAATAAAATGAGTGGAATATCCGGTGTTTTTTAACAGGGATGCAATGGTTTCAACACCTCCCTGTGTTTCAAGTTGAGAGATGATGGGATACCCGGGCAATACGGGCCAGGAACATAGTATAGAGCTTAGTCCATAGGCAGATCGTTTGCCATTGGCAAAAGTGTTTTTGCAGTTAACTCCCTCATTAGCAATTTGGTTTAAATTTGGGGTCACCCCTTCCATTTCAGGATTTATGAATCCGCAGTTTGAGGCAAGAAAAGACTCCAAAACAA
This sequence comes from Fidelibacterota bacterium, assembly GCA_030747125.1. Classification (GTDB taxonomy): domain Bacteria; phylum Fidelibacterota; class Marinisomatia; order SCGC-AAA003-L08; family D37C17; genus D37C17. The sequence continues at coordinate 12,879 of JASLLI010000043.1, forward strand.
CAAGGACAATATTGGGTTGAATGCCTTGGGGATTTTCAATGCGTCGTTGAATACCGTGCGGAGCGATAAAAGATTCACCTTCTGTTTTAATGAGATCTCTAAGAATAGCCCCGGCAGAGTCATGTTCCATGAAATGGAGGGAGCCAGATAAATTTTTTTCTGACTGCATTTGAATTACAGACCTTCCAAAATTAAAAAGTGGATTTAATGCAGCCTGATTCGCAAGATGGTTTGAACTGAACATGGCATGACCCCAGTCAATGGGGCGCTCCTGCCACCCTCCCCGAATACAGGTACCAATGAAAATGACAGAAAAAACAAATGAGAGAACATAGGCATAAATCGGTCTTTTAATTTTTCCATGTAGTATGAAAATTTTTGGTAATTTTATCCAAAACCAAGATATGAGACTTAAAATGGCAACAATGATTAAGATGGGATATTCCTTCCAGATATAGGAGAGTGTTTCACCACTTTTAGCGGAAGGCTGCCACGCCATGAAATTCAGATGCGACCCCATCTCCTGAAAAAAATACAAATCAACAATGCAGAAAAAGCCATATAAAAATGATATAACCAGTAAATATAGTGTAACCATGCTACGGTTAATTGAGCTTTGCCAACCAAGTTTGGGGATAAACATAGTTATCCAAATTGGCAGAATTAGATATGAAGCAGTAACTGCATCCAGACGGAGTGCAACAGGGAAGGACTGTAAAAATAGAAAAAAGTCATCAAATTGGATATTCGATAAATTGGATATTATAAACACCCCTCGCCAGCCTGCCATCAACAGGAGCAGGGATGTGAAAATAATCAGAAAGGCCTTAATTCTTGCCGGAATCAGATTTTTAATATTGAAAAATTAATTAAGGGTTAAGAGAAGAAAAAATGAGTTCGGATAACTGGAAGTCCAATGCAGTATCAATCTCAAGACTGAAATGTTCAGGCCATTCTACAAACCCAATTTTACCACCGAGACGATTTCCGGTATTTTCAAAATGTTCACGGGTAAAAATATAAAGAGAACCGTTTTCCATAAAGCGCATATCTATGGGTTTTAAGTCTTGCCGGCGGGGTCTGTTTTTGAAATCATATTCTGCAAAGGTGGTTTTGTCTTTCTTCACCCGCCAAAAGAACCGATGTGTAGGACAAATACTGAGCAGAGAATCAAATTTTTCGTTATGGAAATGATTTAATGCATCATCCAAAGAACCTTTGGGTCTTAAGGGGCTGGTTGCTTGTAATAGTACAATTGTATTTGGTTTTTCATCACATGATTCAATAAAATGATGAATTGCGGATTCTGTTGTTGCAGTGTCAGATGCAAGCTCAGTGGGGCGATGAATAATATTTGCCCCTGCATTTTTTGCAGTTTCCATTATTTTTTTATCATCGGTTGAAACAAATACAGCATCCACCAAATTTGAACTGAGTGCATAATCAATGGAATGTACCAGTAAGGGTTTCCCACCAAAACTGCGAATATTTTTATTTGCCAACCCCTTGCTTCCGCCACGGGCGGGGATGATTGCATAAGTTTTACTCATTTATAATTTCATATGTTGTGTTTATTCAGAGAAGCAGAAGCGGCTTCTAAAATTTTCACCACTTCCAACCCGCTTGTTCCATTGGAAATAGTAAAGGATTTATCCATGTTTTCTATAAAATATTTGATTTCTTCTTCAAGAGGCATTTTGGGTTCATAGTATATTTTTTCAGTAGGACCACTCTTTGCCACAGGCACACCATCTGCCCAATCCACACCCTTTTCATAAAACAGAATATCTTTGTTTTTTGAAGAATCTTCAAATGATATCATTCCTTTTGAGCCAATAAGAACGATGCGGTGTTCTTTGAAGGGATGCAGCCAGGAAACGAATATATGGGTTTTTATATTTTCCGGGTACTCAAGATAAGTGATGGTTGTATCATGATTCGGTGGATGTATAAAAGCACCCCCAAAAGTATCAATTTTTTCCGGAAGGGAGTTGGTAAAATAATTCAGGATTGATATATCATGGGGTGCGAAGGACCAGAACACATTTTCATGTACCCGGATAGTTCCCAGGTTCAGCCGATTGGAATAGATGTATTGGAGTTTACCTATTTTACCTGCTTGAATTAAGGTTTTAATTTTTTTAATAGCAGGATGAAACAAAAGTAAATGCCCCACCATCACATTCACATTTTTTTCTTCAGCTTTATTGATTAATTTTTCTGCATCCCTAAGAGTGAGGGTGAGCGGTTTCTCAATGAGAAGGGGAAAATTATTTTCAATAAGTTTAATACCTATCTCAAAATGTGTTTCAGCAGGAGTTGCTATAATGAAGCCGTCAAACCCTCCTCCCATTGCTGCACTCAGTGACTCATAAATTTCAGTTTGAGGATATTGCTCCCTTAGTTCATCATGTAATTCTTTTCTGGACTCAACAATACCACCTAAACGATTTAATGCATTTAA
>JASLLI010000044.1 GCA_030747125.1 Fidelibacterota bacterium
CCTTGCCGATGAGCTCAGCCCCTGCAAAGGTAGCTAAAACAGCAATAAATAAGAGTATGATTAATTCCATTATTTGGATTCTCCTTCAATAATATTTTTTGTCATTTTATGAATAATTTCACCCTTGTGAGTTACCAGACACCCTTTGGTGATTTCATTTTCCGTATCAAAAGTTAATTCACCTTCTTTTAATAGGTCTGTAAGTAATTTTGCTATATTCTTACTCAACATCTGGCTGGCATGTTGAGAGACTTGTGAGGAAAGATTTAATCTGCCATCAATGATGACTCCGTTATGATGAATTACCTCACCCGGTTTGGTTAATTCACAATTACCCCCATTTTCAGCGGCAAGGTCAATAATAACAGAGCCTGACTGCATATCATTTACCATATAATCTTTGAGGAGGATCGGCGCTTTCTTGCCAAAAATCAGAGCAGTGGTGATTACCGCATCTACTTTTTTTGATGCCTCATGCAGCAATTCCATTTCCTTACGAATAAACTCTTCATCCATTTCTATTGCATAGCCGGATTCAGTTTCAGCAGAATCATCTAAGTCCATATAGAGAAATTTTGCTCCCAGTGATTCTACCTGTTCCCGAGCAGCAGGTCTCACATCAAAAGCTTCTACTTTTGCTCCTAACCTGCTGGCAGTGGCAATTGCCTGAAGCCCCGCAACCCCTGCACCCAAAACAAGCACTTTTGCCGGTTTAATTGTCCCTGCAGGAGTCATTAGCATGGGGAAGAATTTACTCAATTGCTCTGCTGCATTTAACACAGCCTTATATCCTGCAACAGTTGCCTGTGAACTGAGAACATCCATGGATTGGGCATAAGTAGTTCTGGGGATGAGTTCCAAACAGAATGAAGATATATTTTTCTGTGCTAAATTTTTAACTAAGCCATGATTGGTAAAGGGTGCTAAAAGAGAAATCAATGCACTTTCCTCTCTAAGTTTGTCCAATTCTTCATTGGAGGGGGGATTAATTCTCACAATGATATCAGAATTGAAGTAAACATCTGAAACAATTTCAGCACCGCCATTGGCATAGTCATCATCTTTAAAATGAGCACCTTCACCAGCACCAGACTCCACAACGAATGAGAGTTGCTCTGAAGTTAGTCGTTTTATTTCTTCCGGCAGCATAGCTACGCGGTTTTCTCCTGCGAGAGTTTCCTTAGGAATTCCAATAATCATTAATTTTCTCCTGAATCAAAAATGGAAATAGGTAAGAGAGAGTTTTTGTATAAATTTGAACCCTTAAATTTACAGTGATTATGCATTGTGATAACTATAATAAACAAGATATGAAGGTCATTTTTTAATACGATAAATTCTATTTGTCAACTTAAATTCACCCGTATTTTATGGAAAAAATACTAAAATATACCAGAAAGACGCAGGGAGATGCACCTGATAAAGCTCTGGTAGCTATTCATGGATGGAAAGGAAACCGAAATAGTATGGTACCACTTATTCCATCCTTCAATATTAAGAACACAGCCTATTTTTTCCCTGAAGCGCCGTATCAAGTAAATGGCAAACCTGAAGAATATTCCTGGTCATATCAAAAATCAGAAGGGAATTGGGAAGTAGATGAGCCTACGAAGTTATTGCAAAAATTTTTCTCTGAATTATTTTCTCAGTTTGATTCTGAAAATGTATATGTAATGGGATTTTCCCAGGGAGGATTAGTATGTCTGGACATGGTACTTCATCTTGAGCAGCCGTTGGGAGGCGTGTTCCCAATTGCCGGCTTCCTGCGTGATCCGGAAATTGAAAAAAACCGTTGTCATCCTAATCAATTATCTACTCCCGTTGTCATTTGTCACGGTAGAGCAGATGACCGTGTTCCAGCAGAGTATTCAAAAAAGGCTTTCCAATTATTACACAATCAGGGTGCTAATGTGGAGCTTCTCCTTTACAACGGGAAACATAAGATAGGTATAGAATGTATTCGCAGAATGAAGGAAATTATCCTGCAGAAATGAAAAAAAACTGGGATGTAATCATTGTGGGCTCAGGTTTTGGTGGTTCTGTATCTGCACTCCGACTTGCGGAAAAAGGGTATAAGGTACTGGTTATCGAAAAAGGGAGGAGATATAGAACAAATGACTTTCCGAAGACTAATTGGAATCTACGTAAGTTTTTTTGGATGCCCAGACTTTTCATGTATGGCATTCAATGTCTTACCTTTTTGAAGGATGTATTTATTCTTCACGGTGCAGGAGTTGGAGGGGGGAGTTTGGTATATGCAAATACATTATTGGTACCTCCTGATGAAGCCTTTGAAAAAGGCAATTGGCCGGGGAAGGGTTGGAAAGAAAAACTTCTGCCCTATTACAGCAAAGCTAAGGAAATGTTAGGGGCTGTTCCTGCAAAAGTCCAAGGGGAGACAGACCACGTGTTGAGAGATTGTGCCCATCAATTAGGAAAGGAAGATAGTTTTCACTCAGTTGATGTGGGGATTTATTTCGGGAAACCGGGAGAAAAAAATGAAGACCCTTATTTTGACGGGAAGGGGCCGGAAAGAGCAGGTTGCACTCTTTGTGGCGGGTGTATGGTTGGCTGCAGGTATAATGCGAAAAACACTCTGGATAAAAACTACCTTTACCTGGCAGAACAACTTGGAGTGGAAATTCTCTCTGAGCAGGAAGTTGTTAATATTGAACACCAGGAGAACAATTTTTATTCATTAACTATTCGACAATCTACAGGGATATTTAGACACTTTCAAAAGCTGCAATGCGACAAATTAATTTTAGCAGGGGGTGTATTGGGAACCGTTAAACTACTGCTAAAATGTAAAACAAAAGGAAGCCTTCAAAACTTGTCAAGTCAATTAGGCAACTTTGTCAGGACAAATTCTGAAGCCATTATCGGAGTAAAATTAAAGAAAACTCCACAAGAGGATTACACCAAAGGAATTGCCATATCAGCAGGATTTTATCCTGATAAAAATACCCATATAGAAACGGTTCGTTATGGAAGAGGTCAAACTGCTATGGCTCTGCTCACCACTTTTTTACCGGATCGTTCCATTCCTCTGCCGCGATTTTTTAGATGGGGTATTTCTGTCCTACGCCACCCTATTGAATTTATTACCAATCTCATACCTGTTCAATGGGCACGAAAAACGGTGATACTTCTGGTTATGCAACCCATTAGTAATTATCTGAAATTAGAGTATAAATCACGATGGTGGAGGTTTGGTGGAAAATCTATGAACAGTCAATCAAACACCGGAGAGAGAATCCCGTCACATATTCCAATTGGTGAAAAGGCTGCAGAACTTATAGCAGAAAAAAAGCAGGGTACCATCGTTACCAGCTATATGGATTCCTTATTCGGCATACCAACTACCGCCCATATATTAGGAGGGGCTTGTTTATCAGGAAATGAAAGTGAGGGGGTGATTGATGAAAACTTTGAGGTGTATAACTATCCCGGAATGTATATCATTGATGGCTCTTCTATTCCCTCGAATTTAGGAGTAAACCCCAGTCTCACCATCACAGCCCTTGCAGAATATGCCATGAGCCGGTTCCCTGAGAAGGAGTCAGTTAGCTGGAAGAATAAAAATTGAATTTTGATTTTTTAATTGAAGAGAATTCTGAAAATGAGCAGCATGATCCCGGATTCAAATTCCAACATCCCAATATTCTCCCCTGTTCAATTTATAATTAACCATTCATAATTTACCATTTATAATTAAAGCCCCCTGTTACATCCTCACACAAACTTTGATATTAACACCAAATCAATTCAATTATACTTTTTACCCCATCTGTAATGAAGTATTAATTTTCATTACTGTTCATCGGGCAAAATAAAGTATAAATGATAGAAATAACCTTAGGGGTATTGCTCCTCCTTCTCATCTGCCTTGGGTTGGTAGAATCCAGATTACACAGCATAGCATTGGGAAACCTTCCCATTCGCATTCATGTGAACGGTTCCCGTGGAAAATCTTCCGTTACCCGCCTCATTGCTGCGGGACTTCGTGCAGGCGGACTGAAAACCTTAGCAAAAACTACAGGCACTTCTCCAAGAATAATAGATGAATTGGGGAAAGACCGCATAATCCACCGATTGCGTTCTGCATCCATAGGAGAACAGGTGCGTCTTTTAAGAAATTTTGCAAAGAAAAAACCAGATGCAATTGTTGTGGAATGCATGGCAGTCCAACCTCAGTATCAATGGATTGCAGAGCAGAAAATGGTTTGCTCAACCATCTCTGTAATTACCAATGTACGCCCTGATCATTTAGATGAAATGGGACTTACCCTGAAAGAAAACGCCCTTAGTCTATCAAATACTATCCCTTATAATGGAGAGGTAGTCACCAGCGAAAGAGATTTAGCACCTGTATTGGAAACTGTGGCACAAAAGCGAAATTCTGAATTATCAATTGTTGGTTCTGAATTGGTAAGTCCTGAATATATGGGGCGTTTTCCTTACCTTGAGCATAAAGACAATGTAGCACTGGCATTGAAAGTTTGTGAACTAACGGGGGTTGAAAAAGATACCGCATTGGAAGGAATGTTGAATACCCGGCCTGATCCCGGTGCCACCATTATCTGGAAATTAAACTGCGGAGATCATATAAACTATTTTATTAATGTATTTGCTGCCAATGACCCTGCTTCAACACTTGATATTTGGAATCAATTACAAACTCAAATTAAGGGTTATAAAACCTGTATATTTTTAAATACCCGGAAGGACAGGCGCTACAGAACGAATCAGTTACTTTCCTTAGTTTTTGATAAAATGAAGCCTGATATGCTCATTGTGCGTGGAGAGAAATTATCCACAAAATTTCACAAATATCAACAGGAGAATCCTGAGATAAAAACCATGCAGCTGCCTAACAACATCAATATTAAGGTAATGATGTTTGAGTTTTCCCAGTTGAATAATTATTATATTGTTGGAATTGGAAATATGGTAGGCTGGGGAGAGCAGTTTATCTCAGACTTAAAGAGTTATAGAGTATGATTACTGAACCGGGGATATTCATAGGTATAGGCATGGTGTTGAGTCTTTTCCTTACTGAGACATTGGGGGTCACCGCCGGAGGCATTATTGTTCCCGGTTATATAGCCATGAATCTTGAGGATCCTTACCGTTTAGCCACTACATTTGGAATTGCCATCATTACCTTTGGTATTATTCAATTATTAGCAAAGTTTTTGTTAATATACGGGAAACGCCGTTTGGTTCTGGCACTTTTATTAGGATTCCTCCTCGGTTTTCTGACACGATCAGAAAATAATCTTTTAGCCGACATGACAAATTTAGATTTAGTTGTTATCGGTAATATAATTCCCGGGCTTATTGCAAATTGGATGGACAGGCAGGGGGTATTGAGAACTATTTGTACCATATTAATTACTGCAAGTATGACAAAACTTTTTGTAATGGCTATTTCAATTTCAGTAGAGGTTTTCAATTAATGTTTCGACCTCAAATTCAAAAAACCCGAGTGATGTTAATGCTTTGCATCCTGAATTTGTTGATGGTATATTGGGCAGTAAATTCCTATGTTCAGGTTCCCACTTATGGTTATGAATTGAAAAAGTCTGCTGCAGAAAAAATGGAGGATAGTGTTGAATTATTAGAAAAGGTATTATATTCTGAGGAGAATATAAAAATACCCTATCCAAATCAGCATTTTCTAATTGGCCCGGAAAGATCTGAGATTCAAACCACTGAAGGGTCATTCGCCTCCAAACTTTCAGTACTTAATCCTGACTTTGCTGCCATGATAACTGAAATGTTGATTGAACTGGAAGTTGAAGAAGGCAGTCATGCGGCTGTAGCATATACAGGCTCTTACCCCGGAGCAAATATTGCGGTATTATCTGCTCTTGAAGCAATGGGACTTGAGGCAATTATTATTTCCAGCTGCGGCTCCTCATCTTTTGGAGCTACTCAGACAGAAATGACCTGGATAGACATGGAAACACTTCTTTATAAAAGGGGATCACTATCTACTAAAAGCAGACTGGCTTCCATAGGAGGTGGCTTTGATTTAGGAACACAATTATCCCAAAAGGGAAAGGAAGTCTGCGAAGCATCAATCTATAATAATAACATAGAATTGTTAAATATTGAAGGCAAAGATGAGAATATAGATAAACGAATGTCCGTCTATGACGCTGAAAAAATATCCGTATTTATAAATGTGGGAGGAGGTATTATTTCTACAGGGGATAGTCTCCAAAGAGCTGAAACTCCGGCAGGAATAATTTATCCCGGAGATACCAACTTAGATGATTCCCAAACTGTTTTAAACAGGTTTCTGGAAAAGGATATCCCCGTTATAAACATAAATCATATTCATATTTTATCTGAGTGGTATGAACTGCCATATCCACCTGGAAAAAATTATCAACACGGAGAAGGAACTCTCTTCTATTCTAAAAAACAGTATAATTCCACCGTAATTTTTATAGCTCTGTTTTTAGCTGCAGGGACAGTGTTAACCGTAGGTATAATAAGCCATAACGAAATTAAGAGAAGGATGCATTCCAGTGAACCAGAATCATTTTTATAAGATACTAATCAGTTGTATAGTGCTTCATCTGGGAATAGATGGACTATTTGGTGTTGTCCATAAACCCCGAGGAAAACATAATGAAAAAATTCAATTGAATATAAATGAGAAAAACAGAACCTATTATAAATTGTCTGAGGAGGGACTGACCTATAAATCCATAGGGAATAAAATTGAAAAAGGAGATTCAATCAAAATTGGTATATATTCCCGATCAGTGAAATCTCCAACTGGGAAAAAAGATAAAAATTATGGGTTTACTATTCAGATTGAAAATCAAAAGCCTGTTACCCTGAAATACAAGAAACCGGGGTCTAAGGTGACCAGCGAAGATAGGCCCGGATGGATCTATACCAAGTCAGGATTTTGGTTTATGTATCTCCCCAAAAAGAAAAATGGATATAAAATAAAAATTAAACCCCTTAAAGGAAATTCAGTTGTGTATCTTCGGCTTACCAGTAATGCAATTGTCAAAGAGGGGGATTTCTCTCAAATATTAAAAACTGTTAACCGGCAGGACAGATGGCGAATTATAACACAATCAGAAAACTCAGAAAAAAGGGAAAAAATAAGATATTATTATCCACTCAGAAATAATCATCAATTGCAATATGAAATTAAAGGGCCATCCACAGTAAAGGTATTCTCAAGAATAGAATTTGATAATGGGCAGAATGCTGAAGATTATATTCTGCGGATAAGGGAAGATGGTTTCGATTTAGGAAATTATTATTTTACTACCGAAAAATCCGAAATCTCCAAAGTTGGGAAGACGGGAAAAACTGTTTCAAAGTGGAGATCTGTCTGGTTGAATATTCCGGAAGGAAGACATTTTTATACCATTACATTACCGGAAAACTTAAAGTCTAACCAGAATAAAACAGTTTATATCCGCCTGAAAGAATGGACAAAAAAATAATCCTCCTGCTAACAGGTATTGTTCTGTCAGTATTGAATAGCCAAACACTCCTGAACCGCTTACGGGTACCGGTGACGATTCAAAGCAGTATAGCATTCGGCTATGACTCTAATTTTCTGAGGCTATCAGAAAAGGAAATGAATGAAAGCAATCCTGCGGAATTAGGAATCTCATCTACTTTTGACAGCCCCGTTGTAAAACCAGGCGTTAAATTTTTATATAGTCCGTTTTTATGGGAGGGGCATACAACAAAATTAACTGCGTCTGTAAACTATAGTGCCTATACACAATCGCTGCAAAAGAATTATAATATTTCTCAATTATCTCTGGCAATTAAACTGAAACCCTACTCCTGGATCAAGACGGGTTACAGGATGATCCCCCAATATTATCTGCGAAAATACCGGGACAGAGATGTTTCTTTAACTGATTATAAAGAGTGCAATTTTTCCAGCGACAAACTGTTTGTGTCCTTTTCCCATCCTCTCCCTTTTCTCTCTAAGGGCTGGTTTCAGACAACCTTAGAGCAGACTACAGAATTTTATAATTCCCTATTTACTGAATTTGATTTAATAAAACTTACTATGAGTGGAGATGTCAATTTTCGGATATGGAAAAAGAAAAAAATAAAAATCAGCCTCTCTCACACCAGTGCAGATAATATCAGCTATAAAACCTCCCTTCCGTCAACCAATGTGGATCGCTCTTATGTTGCAGACAAATTAAAAATTTCTTTTTCCGGAAAAGTAAAAAAAATAGCATTGTTGCAAAGTATCGGTATTTCGCAATCCATTGAACAGAGATATTATGATCTTGTTTCAACCCATTACAGTCTTGATAACTGGAAAAACTATATAGACGGCAGAACCAATATCTGGATGGATTGGAAACAATACTTTAATTTAAACATCAGGACTAGATGTCAGTATCGCTGGCGCGATGCAGATTCAAACATTGCTGGTGATTTTGAGTGGATAGAAGATATTAAATCATACCAGAAAATTGAATTTTGGGTGGAGTTTGATTATGATTTCACCTGGGAAGGGTTATATTAGGAGGCATTATGCAATATAAAATTACATTATTAATTTTCACCTTATTTTTTTTAACATCTTGTCGCGTCCCTTCCGACCCGGAAGGCAAACTCAATATTGTTCACCGTCTTGAAACCATAGATACCGGAGGAGAATGTGTTGATGTAGATATTTCAGACTCTCTGTTAGTTGCCGCAGTAAATTATAATGGGTTTCAATTATATCAGCTGAAATCACAAAATGGTAATCTGGAGTATGATGAAATATCATCTTCACAGAATTTTGCATTTAGTTTAGGGGATGACCAGATTGAAGGTGCACTTCTTTCAGTTGAGGACAGTATTCTTATCCTCATGGATGAAGAGGATTATATATATTTTGCTGATCACAGAGGAAATCCTCTCACTTCATTGGGTGGAAAAGATAATTGTATGGGGAGTAGGTGGCAGGATATAGATATAGATAAATCTTCAGAGAATCCCATGGTTTTTTCACTTATCAGGCATTCTGCAGGAGAGGCAGGACTTCCCGGTGAACTGAATATCTATAATGATTATTCAAAATCTCTGGTTTGGTGGAAACTTGAGGATATAAAAAATAATATCACCGAAGCCAGAAACTGCGCTCGCTTTATCAATTTTGATTTTACTGCAGAAATCATACACTATGGCAGTAGTGGTTTTCTTCTTATTGGAATGGGTGAATTGGGAGTGAAAATCCATAAGCAGTTAGAAAAAGCATCTTGTTTCCAAAATATCACTTCAAAAACGGTAAAAGCAGGGTTTGATATCAGTGTACTGGGAAATGTTGTAAGTGCTATTTCTTGGGAAGGAAAAACCATTAAAAAATCCATCGAAGGTGAAAAGAGTATTCTGCTCACTTTAAAATTGTCTACTGCCCCGGAAACTATGGAAGACATTCAGTTCTATTCATCTGCGGGGGAAATAATGGGCAATGTTGTATTTTCTTCTGATGCAACCATGGGGAATAACAGAATATGGATTGAATCCGGCGAAAATAATACTTACCATATTTATTTTACTTCTGAAGAGGATATTGCCAGATACCAATTCGCTTTATCAGGCGTTGACATGATTACACCTGTTTTTAAGAACTATTCCATAGCAGCAGAATACAGCGATGACTCTCAGGAGGATGCAGACATATTGCAATGTGAAAGTTCTGATGGTGGACTAAATGGCTCTTACGAGATCAAGGGTGGAGTATCTCCCAACGAATTTTTATCTTTTGATACCCCCGGAGAAGTTGATGCATTATTTATGGAAGGATTGACCATATATGCAGGCTTATCCTCCAGCAATGGCTGCCTGAAAACCCGAATTGACCAGGAGGGAAATATAATTTCGAAAGAAATGTTTGCCGGAGGGTATTCCATTAGAGGCATTCATAGTGATGGTAGCATTCTGGCATTAGCCGCTGGTCATGACGGAATTCTGGTTTACAAAAATAATGATAATAATTTATCTTTTTTAGGAAGAATTGCCACAAGTTATGCTCATGTAGTAAAGGTGGCTGATAATACGATTTACGCCGGCACTGAAGATGGCATAGATATCATTCAGATCGTCCCCTGATAAAGACAATATCGTTACAATTTGATATAATCGTCCCATAGGAAAACCCCACATTTCACCTTAATTTTTAGAGTCCTATCATCAAATATTTTTTAACCATATTTAAATAATATCAATAGTAATATTGAGGAGAAATCAAAGTGAGATCAATAATTCTTCTATCTTTAATTTTAAATTTATCCTTTGCTCAATTTGATTGGCAGGATGACGGCGCACCTATCCGCCAGGGATTGCATATTGAGTGGCAGAGAACCGGTGATGCAAATGCAGACGGTAGTATGATTTACGCCTGGTCTGACTGCAGAAACGGAGTTCGCGATATCATCGTTCAGAAAGTAGATGTGAATGGTAATAATTTATGGGGAGATCATGGTGTTGTTGCTGTGAATTCCTATGGCAGGCAGGAAGATCCACAGTTAGTTACTGATGGAAATGGAGGTGCTTTTGTCATTTGGATGGACTATCGAGATGAGTCCGATTCTGAAGGGGATGTGTACGCCCAGCATGTTTTAAGTGACGGCAGTATTTCCTGGGGAAATGACGGACTTCCACTTGCAAATCAGGATGGTCAACAGGCTTCCCCTAATATCTGCAGTGATGGAGAAGGTGGAGCGTATGTGATTTGGAGAGATGGCTCATCCAGCTCCTATGGTGAAGTGTATGGTACCCATCTGTCCTCTCAGGGTGCTATTGCTACTGGTTCCGGAGTCCCACTGGTAACCTATCCTTCCTATCGCTCCAATCCCAGTTTAAATACTGGTGGGGGTGGTGATGCTGTTCTCATCTGGAATGATGATCGAAATTCAGATCTGGACTTATATGCACAAAGAATCTCAGTGTCGGGAAATTCCCTCATTACCCAATGGAGTGATGGCGGTAAATTGGTGTGTAATGCAGAAAACGATCAGACTTCTCCCCGCGTGGCTCAATTTGGTGGTACTCAAACAATCATGACCTGGGAAGATGGCAGAAACGGATATAAGGAAGTTTATTATCAAATTCTTGATGAAAATGGCAATGCCATATTGAATCCCAATGGAAATGTAGCTTGCAGTGGAGAATGGGAAATTATTAAACCCCGGGTAAAGGCTGAAAACTCTACAGCCTATATTGTTTGGGAAGATAAAAGAAATGGTTGGTTTTCAGATATATTTGCCCAAAAAATCAATGCATCCGGCGACAAGGAATGGGAAAATGGGTTGGCAGTTATTACTGAAGATGCAACCCAGGCAGAGCCCCGTCTTACTACAGATGGCAACAGCGGAGTCTATATTGTCTGGGAGGATCAGAGAAACTCTGGTACCAATGGTATTGATATTTATGTTCAGCATATTGATGCATCCGGAAATATGACGTATAGCGATGAAGGTCTTTTAGTGTGTGATGCTCCTGATTTGCAATTTAATCCATTAGTGAGAAATGATGGAAACGGTGGTGCTCTGGTGGTTTGGGGTGATCAGCGGACAGGGGGAAGTTATGGAATGTATATTCAGCATTTGAACAGCAGCGGAGTAACTTTAACTGAAGATGGCAGAGACAGCTTTTTTGGTATAGCAACGGATGCTGCTAACGAACCTTATAAACATGATATTCTTTATCTGGGCAGCGATCAATCACTTGTATATTGGCAAGATAACCGTTGGGGATATCCAACCATATATGGCTCAATTCTTTCCTCAAATTATGATGGAACCAGCGACTATTTTTCAAATTCCTCCATTAACGGGAGAAAATTATCAGACCTTGAAATATCACAAAAGTCACCCCATGCAATTGTGGTAGGCAGTTCTGTTTTTCTTGGTTTCATAGTGGAGGAATCTCCCAATGAAAATATTTACCTGCAGATTCTCGACCATAATTTAAACCAGACCGGTGATGCAATTTCCTTATCCTCTCCTGAAACTTCTAAACAGGGATTTGATATGGCTCTGGGAAATGATGGCTCAGTATATGTTGCTTATTCAGAAAGTTTTGATGTTTCACTGCAAAAGTTAACTACATCCGGTAGTTTGATTTGGACAGCAGAGGTGGCATCAAATTCAGCAGATGATATTATTAATGCCATATATCCACTACCTGGTTCTGGTGTGGTTATTATTTATGAATCACAGCATTGGCAGACAGGAAGTAATATTTATGCTGTTGCAGTGGATGACGGTGGAAATATAATGTCCGGTTGGCCGGTTAATATTTCTTCAGCGTCTGGAGATCAGTTTTATGAGGGCAGCTTTTCAACAGATACGGGTATCTATATCACTTTCACGGATAATACCTCCGGAAACACCGATATATTCGGGCAATATTTAACCTATACAGGTACTCTATCCTCAGGTGATAACGGTGCTCCTGTTGCCAATACTTCGGACAATGAGCAGACTTCAGATATAGTCTATGATGGATCTCAAAACCAAGCCCTTATCTGCTATGAGATTTCCAATGAATCAGATGTGAATCTTCATTGTAAAAATATTCAAATTTCCAATCAGAATGTAGGAAGCACTATTGTTTTATCGGATGATATTTATGATCAGAAAAAACCAGAATTATCCTTATCCGGAAATAATTTTCTGGTTGCTTGGGAAGACTCCAGAAATAGTGGTGGTGATCCGGGGCTTGTGGACATTTACTTTCAGAAAATTTCTGCCGGTAATAGTGCCTATGCTCAGGGAGGGATTCCCATTTGTACTTATGAACAAAAGCAGGAAAGACCCCGTATTTCTAAATACTCCGACTCTGATAATTCCTTTATTATCGTCTGGGAAGATTATCGTAGTACCGGAAAAGAATACTGTGCAAATCTCTATGGTCAATCCTTTACCAACTGTTCTTCAATGGGAGACTTGAATGGTGATGGCGGATGGAATGTTTTAGATATTGTCACACTTGCCAACTGTATTCTGAATAATAACTGTAGTTCATTAGAATATGGCTGCGCAGGTGATCTGAATGGTGATGGATTTTTTAATGTCCTTGACATTGTTACACTTGCCAACTGTATTTTAGGACAAAATTGTGGCGGCAGAGTGGATGATGCCAGTGAGGTAAATCTACATGTACAAGATAATACTCTTACAGCTGCTGCCAATGGATTTTTAGGCGGAGTGCAAATGACATTATCCCATGAAAATGATTTTACTATTACCGGTTTCGGACATTCCCTATATTCCGATTTCGTATCTGAAGGAAATGAAACCCGGCTCATAATCGTGAACCCCTCTGAAGAAATGTTATTTTCATTTTATGGTAATTTTAAGATTGAAGAAGTAATCGCTGCCAATAGCAGCCAGGAAATATCAGTTCAGATGCCCCAGGAGTTTAAATTAGGTGACCCCTTCCCTAATCCATTTAACCCTGTAACTCAATTAGAGATTACCCATCCTGGTAAAGGACATTTGAAAGTTTCAATTTACAATACATTAGGTCAACAAGTATCAATACTGGCTGATGGTTATTATACTGAAAACACCTATACTTTTTCCTGGGATGCAGGAGACTTATCAAGCGGAGTATATTTTATACGCGCTGAAGCAAACGGGATGACCTTATCTAAAAAATTGATGTTGATTAAATAGTTCATTTTCATTCAATACCTTCCAACCCTCTGTAAATCAGGTATGATACCTGCTGCCCTTTGATATTTAAAACTTTCAATAAAAAAACAGCATTACAAATATTGCTGGTTAGCTGTATAGTATTAAACATGAGTTATAGTAGTAATCCATATTATACCTACGAGAAGATTGACAGTACATTACAGAAATGGAATGATCAATTTGGCTCAGATGAATCTGTAAATTTTCCAGGGAAAGGAATTATTTTTCAGCTGGATACAATTGGATTCTCCACACAATTATCACTGCCAATTTTTGCTGTGAAAATTTCGGACAATGCTCCTGAAATTGAAGATGAAATTAAAGTATTGATTTTAGGACAATGCCACGCCGAAGAAGTTTACGGAGTTGAAATTTCCATGGCAATTATTGACTGCTTTCTCAATCCTAATACCTGTTATCAAAATCAATATATAAAGTCAAATTTTTCTCCGATTCTTAACTCCTCTCTGGAAAATGTGGAATTGTGGGTTGTACCTACCCATAATCCGGAGGGGTTAAAAGTAGTACATGGCTTTGAAGATGCACATGGAAACTGGATTGAAGATGCTTCTTATCGGAAAAACCTCAGAGATGCCAATGAAAATGACATTTTTGATTGGACTGCCGGAATTGGGCAGGATTTTGATGGGGTGGATCTGAATCGGAATTATAATATAAACTGGCAATTTGGAGATACTCTGCTGCAAAAAACCAGTTCTTGTAATCCTTATTACAATGACGATTTTGACTATTATAAAGGCAGCCACCCATTTTCTGAGAGTGAAACACAGGCAATTAAAGATTTTACATTAAAACATAACTTTTCATTATCCATTGCTTATCATAGTTCCCGTTCAGGATGCGTAGCAGAAAAAATAATTTTTCCCTGGGGTTGGAAGGAAAAAGGCAATTTAGACGAATACAGAAAATATTCACCTGACTATCCGGTGATTCATTCCCTTGCAACACAAATGAACACAATACTTGGATTCTCCAGTATTGAAGGAATCAAACCACAGGGAAGCCGTACCGGAAATGCCCATGACTGGTTGTACAGAGAAACAGGCTGCATTCAATATCTCATTGAAGTAGGAAACTTTGATTATGG
>JASLLI010000045.1 GCA_030747125.1 Fidelibacterota bacterium
CGATTTAATGTATAATTGAATTAATCCACATTAGAACTTTTCCCTGAGTTTATCTAATTTTCTCCGTTCCCGTTTGGTAGGCCTGCCTTCTCCTCTTTTGCGGGTTTGGACAGGCAGCGATTTAGAAATAGTCAATTTCTCCGCTTCTTCAACCGGGGTAATATCTTCCATAAATTCAGGAACCAATTTGGCATTCATTCTTTTTTCTGCTAATTTGAGTACTTTAAACTCATACTTTATTGCTCCCTTTCTCACTTGGATAATTTCACCACTTGCCAGATTTCGAGATGGTTTTATAGCTTTTCCTCCAATTTTCACCCTTCCGCCTGAGCAGGCTTCATTGGCAAGGGTGCGGGTTTTAAAAATTCTTACTGCCCAAAGCCATTTATCTATTCGTGTAGTGTTTTTTTCTGTCATGATTTGATGTAAATTCTACTTCCTCAAACTAAGGGATTTTATGCGAAAACACCCAGCAAAAAAACAACAGGGAATCTACCAGGTGTACGGCATCAATGGTACTTCTAACATCATTCAGACAAAAAAACTCACTGTAATGAGAATTGATATCATGCAGGGCGGATCGGCTGAGCGAAAAAAGTGGGTACAACAGTTGGGAGAGAAAATTCCCTTACCTGTTCACAGATTACCTAAAGATCAATTTCTGAAAAAGTATAAAGGTAAACGCACACAGGGAATTGTAGTCACCTTCCGGGGGGAGGTCATTAGACATATGTCTTCCTTTACTCATTCAGAGCAAACAGACTGCCTATTGGCTTTGGATAGTCTGGAGGACCCGCAAAATCTGGGACAAATCATCAGAACAGCAGAATGTGCAAATATAACTGGCATATTACTGCCGGAGCATCAATCGGTGCAGGTGACAGATACGGTTCTGCAGGTAAGTCAAGGGGCATTTGTACACCTGCCTCTCTACCAATGCGGTAATCTTCATCAACAACTACGGCAGTTAAAAAAGGAGGGTTTTCTCATCATTGGAGTAGAAAATTCAGTAGATTCCCGCCCCTGGCATTCTCTGGACTATCAGCAAAAATTGGTGTTGGTGATGGGCAGCGAGGGGAAGGGAATTAGACCAATCATCAAAAAAACCTGTGATGAACTCATTACCATTCCCATGCAGGGGAAATTGAATTCCCTAAATGTTTCGTCAGCTACAGCAGTAATATTGTTTGAAAGGTTAAGACAAATAAGTTCCTGAGTTCGAAGTTCCTTAGTACCTGGGTAACAAAATTACGAAGGAGCTAAGACAAAAAGATGCAATGGCATAAAGTGTCAATCTATTTTGTGATTTTAGGGTTACCTATGTTTTGATTCAACATTTTACAACAAATGACCAATGACCAATGACTAATGACTAATGACCAGTGACCAATGACAATCAACGAACAACTAACAACAATCAACTAAAGTACATGTAAATTACCTACCATGAGTGTACGCATATCAAATGATGTTCTTCAGGTGTTCAATCCGGTGAATCAAGAAGAATTATCCACCTTACCTATCACTTCTCTTCAGGAGTTAAATGAAAAACTGCACATAGCTAAAACAGCAGCAGAAAACTATAATTTCAGCAGTTTTTTCCGGCGCCAGAAGCTCCTTTCTCAATTCCGAAGAGAGATAGTGAAAAATATGGATGCCTTTGTAGAAACCATTTGCAAAGAGACAGGAAAAAAAGAAGCAGAAGGGCTAATGGAGGTCTTTATTTCTCTGGAACATCTCCGCTATGCAGTGAAGAATCTTTATGAGGCTTTGGGTCCTCAAAAACGACGCTCGGGGTTATTACTCACCAAAAAAGCCTGGGTGGAATATGAAGCTATGGGAGTTGCAGGTATTATCTCCCCTTGGAACTACCCCCTTATATTGACGGTTTCTCCTTTGGCAGAGGCGTTATTAGCAGGTAATACGGTAGTGTTAAAACCTTCCGAGCAGACACCGCTCACCACTGAGCTTTTGAAAAAAGTCTGGGACAAAGCGACGGGAATGGGTGACTTATTTCAGGTAGTATATGGTGCTGGTGAAGTCGGCAGTGCATTAGTGTCATCCTCCTTAACTGATGTTATTTGTTTCACTGGTAGCACAGCCGTAGGGCGAAAAATCGCTGAAGTGTGTGCACCTATGTTTAAACCAGTCATTTTAGAGCTGGGAGGTAAAGACCCCATGATCGTATTAGAAGATGCTTCATTGAAACGCACCGTTCAGGCTGCAATTTGGGGAGGTATGAGCAACGCCGGGCAAACCTGTATCTCTGTGGAACGCATCTATGCTCATGAGAATATTTATTCTCAATTAGTTGAAAATATGTCTGCATCCTTAAAAAAGGTAAAATGCGGTGTGGAGGACTCTGAGGTAGGGTCTATTAGTGTTGAGGTGAGCCTGGAAAAAATCAAAAATCAAATTAAAGATGCTGAGTCTAAAGGAGAGGTAATCCAAAATGGGGCAATTACGGAAGGATGGTTTATTCCTCCTACCCTTGTGATTAATCCTTCTCCAGATTCGAAGATTATGCAGGAAGAGACATTTGGGCCGGTTATTACCATTCATCCATTTAAAACGGATGAGGAGGCGGTGAAATTAGCTAATGGCACGGGATATGGTCTCAGTGCTTCCATTTTTGGAAAAAACCGAAAACGCATCAGAAAGCTGTCCAGAAGGATACAAGCAGGGGCAGTTTCGGTTAATGATGTACTCACCCATTACGGAATAGCAGACCTCCCCTTTGGTGGTTATGGTTTAAGCGGAATTGGCAAAGTACATGGCAAAGAAGGATTAAGAGCATTCAGCCGCCAGAAGGCGTATATGCTGAATCGAGTTCAGTTTGGTTCAGAGATTTGGTGGTATGGTCAGGGGGACTTCTTCCGGGGAGCGCTCAGAAAATTTATTAAGATTTTTTATGCCTGAGCTAATTTAAATGGGGAGAAGGACCAACTGTTTTTCCTGTAGTTTCCCATCTGTATTATAATTCTCTTCAAGGATGAGGGAACCATTGATGTTGTAAGTCTTCCAGGACCCCGTTCGTCTCATATTTTCGTATTGTCCTGTAAGTCTAATCTCTCCATTATCCCAATAGTAGATTATTTTACCGTGGACAACGCCATTCTTATATTGCTTGACGAGTTTCAGTCGGCCAGTTTTTTGATTAATTAATTTATAATATCCGTTCTTTTTAGGTTTTTTCAACATCAGTTTCAGTATGATTTAAGAATTAACTCCTCAGTCTCAACGAGAAAAACTTAGGGTCTCGTCGGTAAATTCCAAGTGATGTATATCACATTATTTTAATTTTTTACCTGAAAAGTGAAAAAAAACAGTGGATGTTGTTACAAATCACTTTATTTCTGTACTCAATCCCGTCTAAAGTTAGTTACAATTACTAATTTTCCGTTCATTATAAATGGAATACCTCCTAAATTAAAGAAGCAAATCGTTCATCCAAAATAAGGGTTACTTATGAAATCCATGTATTTACTCACTTTATTCGTAGTGGTATTTTCGTGTGGAGGAGACTCTTCCACAGCACCCTCTGGGCCAAGCTACCATTCCAATGAAGAAACATTTCTCAATGAACTTACTTCTCTCAACAGTTTAGAAGCTGATAGTTTAGAGGGGAGAATCACCCTTGACGATCCAGAAGTTACCGGAGAGAATTATGACCGCATCGTTGCCTTAGACCTTTCCGGGCTGGATATTTCAGAACTCCCATCTTCTGTAGGGGGGCTGGAATACATCAAAGAATTGAACCTCTCAGGGAATCAATTGTCTGACCTGCCCGGGGAATTATGTACAATTTATTCCAATGGTGGTGTAAGTATCAATATTGACAATAATTTATTGTGTGACCCGACGGGAATCACACACTGTATATTGGGAGAGATTAAAGTAGATTTTGAAAAGCAAAACTGTACGAAGGTTAAACATGATCAGGAAATGGATTTCCTTCTCCAATTTATTAATGAAAACAGTCTGGATTCCCTTTCTGCTACTATTTTTGAAAATGTAACATGGGAATGGAAGGATTCAGTACTTACTAATGATGAGAAACAGGTCGAGAGAATTACTGAAATAAAGTGGGTAAATCTGGGGATTATCTCATTCCCCGGTACTATTCAACATTTGGAATATCTGGTAAGCCTGGAATTAGAAGAAAATAAATTATCAGTTCTACCGGCTGAGATCAAATGGTTGACAAATCTTGAAATCCTACAGGCACATGATAATCAACTGGTAAGTTTACCGGCATTTATAGGCAATTTAACGCAATTGAAGCATTTTGATGTACAGAATAATCTATTGACGGGATTACCTGAATCAATGAAGAATTTATCAAATCTACAATTATTTAATGTGGGTGATAATCAGATTACCTCATTATCTGATTCTCTTTGCACGCTTACAACAGTAACCTCATTAAACTTAGAATGTAATGATTTAGATACATCCACCGGAGAAGTGGCAGACTGTTTTAAGGATTTCTTAGGGTCTCAGTTGAATGACCCAAATTGTGGGGATTAGAAAGAATTATAGCGGAGGGTGAATCCAACTCCGTATTATTGGTTCTGCTCCTGAAATAATTATTTCTACGGCAATAACCATGAGTATGAGTCCCATAATGCGTTGGGTAATACGCAGTCCCGTTGTACCATACCGCCGGGTGAGATTGTCAGCCATTTTGAATACAAAATAAGTGATTCCCATAACCAGGGTTATGACCAGGAGGAGCAGCATTTTTTGCTCCCAATTAGCTGCTTCTGACGAGAGGATCATTACAGATGAGATAGAGCCGGGCCCTGCAATTATTGGCATTCCAATGGGAGTAAAAGCAATATCCTCTTTGGTTTCTGCTTCAGATTCCTCTTTAGGAGTGGAGCGAGCCCTTGATATCCGGGCTTCAATCATGTGAATACCCGTTCTGAAAAAGAGAATTCCTCCGGCAATTTTAAAACCTGAAATCGTAATTCCGTAGAATGAAAAAATGAGCCTGCCGATAAGGGCAAAAACAATTAAAACAGTAAAAGCAGTTAACACTCCTTTTATGGCAACTCTCCTTCTTTCATTATCGTCAAATTGTTCGACTAAAGAAAGAAAGACAGGGCTGAGACCGATAGGATTCACCAGTGTCACCAGAGAAGAGAAAGACAGAATAAAGAAAGTAGCAGCTTCAGACATTACATGCGTTTTGGTGCTGTGACTCCCAGAATGGTTAATCCATTTTTCATTACGATCTGCGTTGCTTTTACTAAAATCAGGCGTGCAGAAGTGAGGATTGTATCCTCCGTAACCACCCTTTCATTGGCATAATACTTATGAAATAATGCTGCAATCTGCTGAAGATAATTTGCAATGGTTTGAGGTTCCAGGGTTTCGTGTCCTTTTTTCACCACATTGGGGAATTCCAGCAGGTTTTTTATTAGTTTCACCTCCAATGGATTATTGAGAAGTGATGTATCTGCTTTAGAGTTAAAGGGATGTCCTAATCCTTCTGCATGTTTTAAAATATTACAGAGCCGGGCATGGGCATACTGGAGATAAAAAACGGGATTTTCATCAGATTCATCTTTTGCCAGCTTCAGGTCAAAATTCAAATGCGAATTATTGCCCCGCATAATGAAAAAGTATCGAACCACATCAGCACCTACCTCATCAATGAGTTCATCAAGGGTAATAAAATTTGCCTTCCGGGTGGACATTTTGACAGGTTCTCCTCCATCGGTAAGGGTGACAAACTGATGGATTATCACTTTAATTCTATTCGTATCATATCCCAACTTCCCTACGGCTGCCACTACATCAGGATAGGCATCCATGTGGTCTGCCCCCAAAATATCGATGACCAGATCAAACCCTCTGTCCAACTTATTTTGATGGTACGCCATATCCGGCAGGCGATAGGTGGGTTCTCCGGTGGATTTTATGATAACTCTGTCCTGCACTCTTCCTGCTGCAGTTGCTTTAAACCATGTGGCACCTTCTTTTTCATAAATCAGTTCATGTGCTTTCAGATCCTGAATAAAATTATCAATAGCACCAGAGTCATAAAGAGATTGTTCATTAAAGAATTCATCAAATTGTAGTCCCAGTCTTTGCAGGGTTTTTTCGATGTGAGTAAAGATTGTAGTTTCTGCAGCTTTTCTGAATGTTTTGTTATCCTCTGACTGAATGAGAGTATCACCTTGGGTCTGCTGTAATTCTTTGGCTATATCAATGATGTATTCACCTTCATACCCATTTTCTGGAAATTCCACTTCATCTCCACAGATTTCAGCATACCGGGCTTTAACCGATTCCCCCAACCGCTGCATTTGTCTTCCGGCATTATTGTAATAATATTCGCGGTGAACTGAATATCCATTCCATTGAAGAATATTACTCACCACATCACCTAAAATAGCCCCTCTGCCATGTCCCACCGTCAATGGACCAGTTGGATTAGCGCTAACAAACTCAACCTGTGCTGTTTTCCCCACACCAATTTCTGATTTGCCGTACTGATTCCCTTTACTTATAATTAATTCAATTTGAGAAATAAGCTGTTGAGATTTCAGAGTAAAGTTGATAAATCCGGGACCTGCAATATCAGCAGATTCAAGAAGGTCTGAGTAATGGTCACATAGGTGAGTCCGAATCACTTCGGCAATTTCTCGGGGATTCTCCCCCAATTTCCTTGACAACTGCATGGCAATGTTGGTGGAAAAATCTCCATGGTCAGGATTTTTGGGCAGCTGCACCATCACATCCACATCAGGGTAATCCAAATGAGTAAGGACTTCCTCAAGGGCATGAATGAGTTTATCTTTCAATTTTATCCTTCACTTCAATAATTTTCCCGTCAGCCCAAAGACGCTCAAACTCATAATAATCCCATGCTTCCTTACTGAAAATGTGAGCCACAATATTTACAAAATCTACCAATACCCAGTCCAAATGCTGATACCCTTCTATATGCCAGGATTCTACACCTTCTTTTTTCATTTCCAGATTGATATGGTCAGCAATTGCCCGTGTTTGAGGTTCTGATTCAGAGATACAGAGAACAAAAAAATCTGTGAGAGTGGTAATTTCGCGCACATCAATAATTTTTACATTCAATGCTTTTTTCTCCAGCATCAAAGCTGCTATGCGGTGCGGGACCGTATCAGAGCTATTCTGCTCCGTAGGGGTATTTTTATCAGTCAAAAAATTGGATTACTTTAAAAAGGTTGTTGGTGAAGTACGGCATCCCGATAAGAATCCAATTGTGAATAATCTTTACCGAGGATGAGGGTGAGATCATAATACCGGGATTCATCGGCTTTCTGTGTAATTTTACCTGATTCAATCTTCATTATATCTGCTAATTCAACTGCTCTGGCAATCTCTCCCCGATGCTGCAGAATTTGTGTTTTTTCATAATTGAAATGATCTGCATTTCTGGAATCTAAAACATCCATCCCCTCTGACCTTAAAAAATCTTTATACATATTGGCAAGTTTAGGGACACCGCAACCATTCAAAATTTCTACTTTGATTTTATGCCCCGTTTTCTTCTCATAAGAACTTTGTGTAATTAAAGTGCTCAGATCAGGATAATCAGTAGTATAGCCATCATTAAAAAAAAGCCTGTCAATCCCTGATACCATGAATCCCAAAACAATAATGCCTGTGATTCCAATAATGGAATTCATGACCCAATTCTGGTAAGATTTTTGTGTGGTTTTTCTGGATTTTGCCCGGGATTTAGGGGACATTTACTGCAGGATATCTCCTATAAAGGAGGGGGGAGTTCTTGAAATTTACCAATTGAAATTGAACAAGGGAATTTTCTCCCAACTTATATTCCAGACCCAATTCGTAGCCAATACCTGTTTGAGGATCCGAAGAAATGTTAAAATTATTCTGGTTTTGAAAAAGATGAAGACCGGTTTTCAGCTTCAGACGCTCTGAAAAAGAATAACGGGTATAATTTGAATATATTCCTGTAGTTGAGCCAAATCCATTCCCCATAGAGGTTGACAGAGAGAATTGATGGTTCATTTGAAATTGATTATTATTTAGGATGGACTGCGCAGGTGAGGGGTTTAGTCCCGGAATTTGAGGTGCTTCCCTAAAGGGAATTGAAGAGTTGTTTCCGAAGAGAAAAGTGAAAAAATAAGCAGTTAAGTATAAGGTATATAATTTATTCATCATTTGAAATGGCAGCAAGTTCTGTTAATTGCTCCACTGTATTTACCCCCTGAATTTCGTTATAATTTTTGATTTTATCAATAGCAACTTTTTGATTTTTTGCAATGATTAGATTTAATACATCCGGAAGGTAATATTCACCCTGGGCATTATTGTTCCCAACTTGTGGTAGTAAATCAAATAAAACTTCAGCAGTAAAAACATAGAAGCCTGTATTGACTTCTTTGCATTGTTTTTCCTCATTGGAGGCATCCTTTTCCTCTACAATACGATTCAGACTGCCGTCTTCATTTCGAATTACTCTGCCATATCCAAAAGGGTCCGGAAGATCTGTGGTTAAAATAGTGCCGGGAGTGTTTTCAGATTCATGGGTGTGAAGCAAATGTTTCAATGTGTCTGAAGTTATCAAGGGTACATCCCCATATAAAATGAGAACATTTCCCTTAAAATCTTTTAACAGGGAGCTACATTGCATCACTGCATGTGCTGTTCCCAATTGCTCCAGTTGGTACGCAAAATTTACAGGGTAGTTCTTCAGGGCGTCTTGCACCAGTTCATGTTTATACCCCACTACAGGAATAATTCTCTCGGCGCCAATTTTTTCTGCCGTTTCCACCACCTGGGTGATCATGGGTTTTCCGTTTATCTCATGCAGTACCTTGGGAAGGTCAGAATTCATCCGCGTTCCCTTGCCTGCTGCCAAGATAACAACAGCAAAAGGGTTGGCAATCATTTCCATGAATTCAGCTCTATTATTCCGCCGCCTAAAACCCTGTCATCCATGTAAAAAACAATGGATTGTCCCGGCGTTATAGAAAGCTGCGGTGTATCAAATTGAACTGTAAGGGTATCTCCATCCTGAGATATGATGGCAGGGACTTCTGTGCTGTTATAGCGGATTTGAGCATGAACCTGAAGGGGGAAACAGGGGGATTCAACCAACCAATTCACCTGAGTAACTCTACATGACTGATCATACAAGGATTCTTTTTTACCCACATAAATACGATTGGATTCAGGGTCAATTTTTGACACATAACGAGGTTCAGGATTGGATAATCCTAATCCTTTTCTCTGACCGATGGTGTAGTTGGTATATCCTGAATGTGATCCTACCACTTCTCTGCTATTTTCTACAATTTCACCTTCACCAATTGCTTCCATTTCCTGAGGGACATAATTTTTTAAAAACCGCTTATAATTATTGTCTGCTACAAAACAGATTTCCATACTTTCAGGAGTTTCTGCGGTTTCAAGTTTATGTTTTCTGGCAATGTTGCGTACATCCTCTTTGGTATAGTCCCCCAGAGGGAGGAGGGTTCGCCGGAGAGTTTCAGATGGAATTCCCCATAATACATAAGCCTGATCTTTTAAAGAGTCCTTACCCTTCGCCAAGTGATATTCATTTCTTGTTTGAATGATACGGGCATAGTGACCTGTGGCAATATAAGTTGCTCCCAGTTGGTCTGCTTGTTCGATGAAGGCATCCCACTTTACGAAGGAATTACAACGAACACAGGGGTTAGGAGTCCTCCCTGCTAAATATTCATCGGCAAAATTATCCACCACTGTTTCTCTGAATACTCCGGTAAAATCCAGTGTATAATGGGGAGCACCCATTCTATCGCATACCAGTT
This sequence comes from Fidelibacterota bacterium, assembly GCA_030747125.1. Taxonomy (GTDB): domain Bacteria; phylum Fidelibacterota; class Marinisomatia; order SCGC-AAA003-L08; family D37C17; genus D37C17. The sequence goes on from JASLLI010000045.1 coordinate 9,816, forward strand.
TGGCATTATTTATGGCACCCACAGAGCAGCAGTTACTGTCTTCCAGCAGATTCCCGCCAACATCGCGGTACTCCCATAATTTCATAGTAATGCCAATAGCATCATAACCGGCTTCTAAAATTTCCAACAGAGCAACAGAGCTGTCCACTCCACCGGACATAGCAACTAAAACTTTATCCTTCGATGGCATCAGTGAGTTGGCTATGTTTAATCAGTGAGTGGATGGTATCTATGACCTTTTTCACTTCTTTACGGCTGTGTATTTTACCAAAGGAGATTCTTACAGAGGCACGGGCATCTGCTTCTGAAAGCCCCATATCCAACAGCATGCCGGATGCGTTTGATGTACCTGATGCACAGGCTGCACCAAAGGAAATACTAATTCCGGCTAAATCTAATTTCATAACAAGAGAAGAGCCATCTTCGCCGGGAAAAGTAATATTAAAAACACCGGGGATGCGGTTTTTACCATTAATGAAATAATTGATTTCCAGATCATCTAAATGACTGAGAAAACAGTTCTCTAAATCGTTGATATGGTCTGTGTTTTCTTCAAGGGAGATAGCTGCAAGTTCAGCTGCCAATCCAAACCCGCCGATTCCTGCCAGATTTTCTGTGCTGGCTCTGAGATTCCCTTCCTGTCCACCGCCATGAAGGAGAGGATCAAGGCTGATACCCTCTCGTTTAAACAACGCTCCGGCCCCTTTTGGCCCATAGAGTTTATGTGCTGACATGGAGAGGAAATCTACAGGAATCCTCTGCAAATCAAGGGGAATTTTCCCCAATGCCTGAACTGCATCAGAGTGACATAAAATGTTGTGAGAGTGTGCAAATTCACCAATTTCCTGTAGAGGATTTATACAGCCCAATTCATTATTAACCTGCATGATGGATATCAATCTGGTATTATCCTGTAGTGCAGATTCAATAGCCTGCACGGTGATTTGACCACTGGAGTTTGGTTTCACTAAGGTAATTTCAATACCCCACTCCTCTAATGAAGGGAGAACTTTTAAAATAGCAGGATGCTCGTAAGAACTGGATATTAAATGATCGCCACTCTTTAATATTCCCTTAAGCACCATATTATTGGCTTCCGTACCGCTGGAAGTGAAGATTATTTCGTCCGGCTTACAATTAAGTACATTCGCCAATTGTCTGCGGCTCTTCTCCATCACAGCATGAGCAGCTTGCCCTTCCCGGTGAATGCTGGATGGATTGCCATACACCTCTTTTTGGAGGGTGTACATATATTCTCCCACTTTGGGGTTCAGGGGAGTGGTAGCAGATATATCGAAGTAAATTCTTTCCATATCGAAGGGGGTAAAATTAGAACATCCTGCCGTAAGGAGAAAACAGGAATGATTAGAGGAAAATTATACGGGTAGTTTTATTTCCAACCCTTCACGGGCTGCAATGGTATTGGCGAATTCTGCCTGTGCATCCTTTTCAATTTGGGCAACAGCATCATCATTATTTCCCGGGGAGTGGTGATATAACACCAACTGCTTCACATTGGATTGCTCTGCCACTGCTACACATTGCTGCCAACTGCTATGCCCCCAGCCTTTATGTGCAGGAAGCTGCTCATTAGTAAATTGGGCATCCTTGATCAATACATCAGCATCTTTGGCGATTTCCAATACATTTGGATTCAATTGATGCTCCGGATGTTCTATATCGGTTGAATAGACTATGACTTTATCACCAATAGTCAGTCGGTAGCTGTTTGCACCATTAGGATGACCATGCAGCGTTGCCTTGATGGTAATATTTTCAGAAATTCTCACTTCCTCTTTGGGAAAGGTATGTAAATTGAATTTTGCCTGGTACATGGGGATTTCCACAGGCCAAAAGGTATAGTCATGCAATCTGCCAAAAATGGTGTGAATATCCAGTTTATCCTCTTTACCGTAAATGTTGCAGGTGAATGTATCATTAAAAAAGGGAGTGAACCCCAGATAACCGATGATATGGTCCCAGTGAAAGTGAGAGATGAAGACATTAGCGGTGTCAGGGGCATTTTTTTCTGTCATGAGGGCATTCCCGAAAGGCACAAAGCCTGTACCCATATCAAACACAATGAGTTGATTATCTGCAGTACGGACCTCAACGCAGGAAGTATGGCCTCCCACATTGTATTTGTCTCTGTCAGGAGTAGGGAAGGAGCCCCGTACTCCCCAAAATCTGATTATATGTTCTTTCATAGAGAGAAAATGCTTAGATGAATCAATCGGATAAATTTACACAGTTACAGAATCCTCACTACAAGATTTAAATTTTCTCTCAATAAGGGAACCCTGTATATTTCCCGTCAAATTTTAGTTGGGGGAAAAAGCCATTCAATCATCAAGTAGATATAATACCAAAAAATGGCAGGACAGATTATATCTGGTACTGGCAGGAATGTTTATCGCCTCTTTGGTATCCTCAAACCTGATTTTTCAAAAGTTTTTCTATTGGACACCCCTGTCAGAATTTACCTTTGAATTGTCTGTGGGGATTCTACCGTATCCCATAACCTTCCTTATCACTGATATCATATCTGAAATTTATGGGAGAGAAAAAGCAAACAGGGTGGTGGTATCTGGATTCATTTCCAGTATTTTTATCATGGGTATTGTGAGTATTGCAGATATTGCTCCTGCTACAGCTTGGTCTCCTATTGATGATCCAACCTTCCATAAGGTATTTGGATTGTTTGGCCCTGCTATAATCGCGTCTCTCACAGCCTATGTGACTGCACAATTTATTGATATCAGAATTTTCCACTTTTGGAAAAACCTGACGAAAGGCAGACATCTTTGGTTGCGGAACAATGGTTCCACCATTTTTTCACAGTTAGTGGATACTTCTGCTGTATTGCTTCTTCTATGCAGTTTTGGGGCGATTGAATGGATGCGGTTTCTGCCCTTATTAGTGAATGGATTTCTGTTTAAAGTATTGATTGCATTGGTTGATACACCTTTTTTCTATCTGTTTTCACATCTTTTAAGAAATGTATTTCAGCTAAGGGTAGGCGAAGAATTAGAGAATGAGACTTGAAAAATGAGCTGATTTTGTGATATTGCTCACAAAATGGATGTAACAGGATGTAAAAGAGGGGGAAAGTGTTTTTATTGCACGGCTTTTCTTGTTTACATTTTCATGTGAATTTCTTGGAGGGAATTTATTGGTTTTCCGAATTATCAGTGAAAAAATTGATTCAATAGAACCAATATTTCAAATAAGAAAATAAAACAATAATACAAACATACATATGGAGGAAATAATGAAATCTTTTAAATGTTTGATGGGTGTACTGCTTAGTTCAGTTCTGATTTTTGGAACTGTATTTGCTGATAACACCCCTAATAAAAAGCTTAGTCTAGATGATCTAAGTCAAGTTAGAAGTTTAGGCGGCGAAGCTGACCTTTCTCGTGATTGTTCTGCTTGTGAATTTGACTTCACACCTTATGGTTCAGAATGTTGTGATTCAGCCTGGGATGAGTACGGAATTGATTGCGCTACTTTAGAAGCAAACTATAACTGGGATTGTTCAGGATGCTTATGCCCTGGTGATGTCCCCGCTGTTTGTGGTGATGGTGCCTGTACCGGTGATGAAACACCTGACAATTGCCCGGAAGACTGCGATGGATCATGTGATGCTGGCTATGTTCTGGATTGTGCAGATGGCGATTGGGATTGCTGCCCTGAATCATGGATTGGTGATGGCTTTGAAGATTGTGAAGATCAAGCCTATGGTTGTGACCTAACATGCTATGACAGTGATGGCGGCGATTGTGTAGATCCATTCTGTGGTGACGGTGCCTGTAACGGTGACGAAACCTATGATACTTGCCCAGATGATTGTAATGCCCCAGGTGAATGTGATGCTGGTTACGTTACTGATTGTGCTGATGATGATTGCTGTCCAGAAAGCTGGATTGGTGATGGTTTTGAAGATTGTGAAGATCAAGCTTATGGTTGTGATCTAACCTGTTACGATAATGACGGTGGTGACTGTGTGGATCCATTCTGTGGTGACGGCACCTGTAACGGTGATGAAACCGAAGCATCATGTCCAGAAGACTGCACTGCTTCAGGTGACTGCGCAGACTGTGAATTTGATTTCACACCGTACGGCTCTGAATGCTGTGATACTGCATGGGATGAGTTTGGTATATCTTGTGCTGACTTAGAAGCTAACTATTATTGGGATTGTTCAGGTTGTAACTGCCCTGGTGATGGTGATCCTGTTTGTGGTGATGGCGCATGTAATGGTGACGAAACTTATGAAACATGCCCTGAAGATTGTAATGCTCCAGGTGAATGTGATGCTGGTTACGTAACAGACTGTGCTGATGATGATTGTTGCCCAGAATCATGGATTGGTGATGGCTTTGAAGATTGTGAAGATCAAGCTTATGGCTGTGACCTTACCTGTTATGATAATGACGGCGGTGACTGCCCAGAAGCATGTGAAGGATATACATGCTGGGATGGATCATGTGTAAATGATGCATCTGAATGCCCGGATGAACCTGAAGTTACAGATCCTACTGGTGTTTGTGTTGCTGGGTCTGAACTCTATGGATATCCTGCTGTAACTGTTACATGGGATGTCGAAACCGTTTGTGGTGATGGCATTTGTAATGGTGATGAAGATTATGAAAATTGCCCAGATGATTGTAATGCTCCAGGCGAATGTGATGATGGCTACGTTTCTGACTGTGCTGATGATGATTGCTGCCCAGAATCATGGATTGGTGATGGCTTTGAAGATTGTGAAGATCA
>JASLLI010000046.1 GCA_030747125.1 Fidelibacterota bacterium
GCAAGTTTTTCTGCTAATATCTGAATTGCCTTATCCATTGCATCAATAGTATCATACAATTCAGCGAAGAGATTTTTTCCCTTTGCCCAATTTGCAGCATGCCATTCTGTAGCATTAATCGTAAGATGACTGAAAGCTGAAACACCAATTTTCCTTTTAATCGGAGGTCCCACTACAAAAGGTCCTATCCCGATGGCAAGTTCACTAAGCTTGACTGAGGCATTTTCTGTTGCAAAACAGTAATCAGTTGCAGAGGCCATACCTACACCTCCGCCTACTGCTTTGCCCTGCACTCTGCCAATAATAAATTTGGGGCACTTTCGGGCTGCATTAATTACTTTGGCAAATCCTGAAAAAAATTCTTTCCCCTGCTCCTCATTTTCAATTGCCATCAGTTCATCAAAAGATGCGCCCGCACAAAAGGTTCTATCACCACCTGATCTTAAAATTATCACTAAAACATTTTTATCTCTCCCGGCTTTTATGATAGTATCTGCCAGATTTTGCAAAATTGCACCGGGGAGAGAATTGCTTTGAGGATGAAAAAACTCGATAGTACCAATTCCATCTTGAATTTCTAAATGTACATAGGGATCCATATTTATGATTGATCCTTCTTTTTTATCATGGTTAAAATAGTGCCCAACATGACGGTTTCCCCTTCGTCATCATAGACATCTACCAGAAATTTCACTATGCCTTTGGCAATATCATCTTCAGACTTTTTCTCCTGATCAATTTTTTCTTTTGCAGTAAATCGAACAGCGATGGTCATACCGGGGTAAACGGGCTTGGTGAAGCGGCATTCGTCTATACCGTAGTTCAACAGAACCGGTCCCTTTGGCGGATCAACAAACAAACCAGCCGCCCTAGACATGATATAATATCCATGTGCCACCCGCTCTGTAAATATGGTGCCTTCCAAAGCAGATTCATCCATGTGGGCATAGAATTTGTCACCGCTGAGTTCTGCAAAATCTTCAATGTTTTCCAAAGTCACCAAATGGCTGTCAGTAGTTACGGTTTCACCAATCTCAATTTCCTCAAAATGTTTGCGGAAAATATGAGGTGAGGATTCTTTCTGTTTTCCGCCATATTGATATTGACTGGTGAGTGCTGTTATGGTTGTGGGGTGTCCCTGAATGGCTGTACGCTGCAGATAATGCAGAATCCCCCGCTTGCCGCCCATTTCTTCACCTCCTCCTGCTCTGCCTGGTCCACCATGGGTAAGAAGGGGCATAGGCGATCCATGTCCGGTGCTTTCCTTTGCACAGTCTTTATTTAATACCAATATCCGCCCATGCATGGATGCAGCTCCAACCACAAATTCTCTGGCTAAGGAGTCATCACTTGTCACAATTGAGCAGACCAGAGAGCCTTTTCCCAAACGGGACAGTTCAACAGCTTCGTCCATTTTGTTATAGGGGATGATGGTAGAAACAGGTCCAAATGCTTCAATATTGTGACAGTCCGTCTTTTCAAATGGTTTATCATTGAGAAAGAGGATCGGAGAAATGAACGCCCCTTTGTTTTTGTCCGCACCTGTCACTTCAAAATTTTCTATATCCCCAAATACAATGTGTTGGGAGGATGCTAATTCCTCAACCTTTTCTGTGACCTCCTCAACCTGTGATTTCCCGGCTAATGCTCCCATACGGACACCTTCAATTTGAGGATCACCAATAGTGGTTTTCTTCAGTTTTTGTGACAGAGCCGTTTGCACTTCTTCCACCAGATTTTCAGGAACAATGATTCTGCGAACCGCAGTACATTTCTGCCCTGCCTTTATCGTCATTTCTTTCAACACTTCTTTAATAAAAATATCAAATTCATCCGTTCCCGGAACCGCATCTTTTCCTAAAATACAGGCATTCAGAGAATCTGCTTCCATATTAAACGGAACTGCTTCTTCCACAATGTTTGGGTGAGCCTTCAGCATTTTCCCCGTGGATGCACTACCGGTGAAAGTGACAACATCCTCACAAGTAATATGGTCAAGTATTCCATTTGCTGAGCCACAAATTAGCTGCAGTGCTCCTTCAGGAAGAATATTGGAGGCAATGATTTCCTGTACCATGAGGTGTGTTAAATAGCAAGTGAGAGTGGCGGGCTTCACTATTGCCGGCATTCCTGCCATGAAGTTTACTGCAATTTTTTCCAGCATACCCCAAACAGGAAAATTGAAAGCGTTAATATGAACAGCAGCCCCATTTTTTGGTACCATAATATGATGACCTATAAAACTCCCCTGTTTGGAAAGCTTCGCTGCTTCTCCATCAACATAAAAGGGAAGATCAGGAAATTGCCGACGAAGGGAAGCATTGGCAAATAAGTTTCCGATTCCCCCTTCAATGTCTATCCAGGAATCCAACCGTGTGGCTCCGGTAGCATAACTGAGTGGATAAAATTTGTCCTTTATACTGTGTAAATGAAGAGCCAATGCTTTCAACATAAGTCCCCGCTGTTGAAAAGTCATTTTTCTAAGAGGGGGAGCGCCTATATTTCTGGCATAGATCAGCATGTCACCAAAATCAAGCCCTTTACTTCCTGCTCTGCCTATTTCTTCCCCGGTTATGGAGTTATACAGCGGTGTACCTTCTCCATCGCCGGCTACCCATTTCCCTAATGCATAATTCTGATAGTTCATTATTTCTTTGTCTCTTTCCAGGGTTTAAAATGTGTTATCTGAGGTGGACGGTCTTTAGGGGTTTCTCTTAGTGGTTGGCACTCCTCTAATGTGTTAAAACAATCTTCGGGAAGCTGTTGATAAATTTTAGTACCGTTAGATTTCCAGGCTATCATATCGTCAGAAACATCACCCTTTATAATAGCGGGATTCCCCACCACCAATTTTCGGTTTGGGATTTGCATTTCGCCCTTGATAAAACAGAGTGCTCCCACGATGCATTCGTCTCCCACTACTGCATCATCCATGACGACAGAGTTCATTCCGATGAGAGTATTCTGACCTATTTGGCCGCCATGAATAACCGCACCATGTCCAATATGTGCGCTTTCTTTTAAGATAACAGATTTCCCCGGGAATACATGGACGGTGCAGTTTTCCTGCACATTACAGCCATCTTCAATGATGATTTCACCCCAATCCCCGCGAATGGCAGCGCCGGGTCCCACATATACTTTTTCACCAATGATGACATTCCCTGTTACCGCCGCCAAAGGGTGTACAAATGCTGATGTATTGACTATGGGAGTATATCCGTTGAAAGAATAGATCATTTTTTATTTAATATCTAATAATTCCTGAATTATGAACATAATAAAAATGGAAGTATTCATAATCAAACCTTTTTAATGATAACAGCATACCCTTGACCAACACCGACGCACATGGTTATTAGTGCATATTTTTTTTCTGATCTTTGTAGTTCCAGGGCTGCAGTTTGTATAATTCGTGTCCCTGACATTCCCAGAGGATGCCCCAGGGCAATAGCTCCCCCATTGGGATTGATTCTTTGGTCGTCATCAGCCAATCCCCATTGTCGAATGCAAGCTAAGGATTGAGCAGCAAAAGCTTCATTCAATTCAATGATATCCATATCATCCATATTTAATCCTGCTTTTGCCAGAGCTTTGTTTGAAGCCTCCACAGGACCAATTCCCATTATTCGGGGCTCTACCCCTATCACAGCGGAAGAAACCATTCTTGCAATTGGCTTTAAATTGTGGGAATTGACTCCTTTTTCTGAAGCAATGAGCATGGCAGCTGCGCCATCATTTAGTCCAGAAGAATTTCCCGCAGTGACGGTGCCTGCGGTTTTAAATGCGGGTTTCAGTTTTTCCAATCCTTCCATGGTGGTATGGGGTTTAAGAAATTCATCTTCATCAAATTGAATGGGGTCAGATTTTCTTTGGGGAATTTCAGTGGTAGTAATTTCAGCTCTGAAAAAACCTTCCTTCTGTGCAAGAGCAGCTTTCATTTGGGAGTGGTAGGCAAAGTTGTCTTGATCCTGGCGGTTTATTTTATACTTTTCTGCAACATTTTCTGCAGTCTGCCCCATACTTTCAGTCCCATAAATTTCTTTAAATTGTGGATTTATAAACCGCCATCCAAAGCTGGTATCTTCCATTTTGGAATCTCTTCCAAAAGGAGCTGATGCTTTGGAAATCACCCAGGGGCCCCGGGTCATGTTTTCCACTCCACCGGCTATGAACAGTTCCCCATTTCCGGACTGAACAGCCTGGTGAGCATGGATGACAGCAGACATCCCCGAAGCGCAGAGCCGGTTCACCGTTTCACCAGGAACTGTGGCGGGCAATCCGGCCAATAGAAGTGCCATTCGGGCAACATTACGGTTATCTTCCCCTGCCTGATTTGCGCATCCTAAAATAACATCCTCAATTTGAGCAGGGTCAAAATTATGCCTGTTCACTAATGACCTGAGAACATGAGCTGCTAAATCATCTGTTCTAATCGTTGAGAGTGTTCCTCCAAGCTTTCCTATCGGAGTTCGCAGGGCGTCGATAATAAAAGAATCTGATTTATTCATGAATTTCCCAATCTTTTGAGGTTCTGTAAACTGTTCCTTTAAAATACGCTACTTCTTGTTTGTTTTGGTTGAATATGGTAATGAGGTACAATGCTGTCTTTTCTGTTTTAGATAATTCTTTAGATACTGCTGTTAAGCAATCACCATTCTGGACACATTCAATATGGGAAATCGAAGTTTCCATGGATATACATTTTTTTCCATGAGTATTTGAAGCAAAAGCCAAAGCTGTATCAGCCAGAGAGTAAGAAATGCCTCCATGTGTTATCTTAAATCCGTTTAGCATTTCTTTCCGTACTTTCATTTTTAATTTACAATATCCAATTTTTACTTCAATGATTTCAATACCCAGCCATTGACTGTAAGCATCATTTTTATACAGATATTGTACTATATTCTGGGGAGAATTCATGAGTAGAAGGTCTTTTTTTCTTGTAACATTTTTATTAATAGTGGACTTAATTGATATCGTTTATCATTTAATCGGGAGTGCAGGTTTTGAATTTCACTTGCCACTTTCTCAATGCCTAACTCATCTGCCCATTTTAACAATCCTCTGGGGTAATTCACACCTGTAGTCATGGCAGTGTCAATATCATCTCTGGTAGCAATTTTTTGATCCAGAGCTTCTGCAGCTTCATTGATGAGCATTGCAAGAATTCTGGTTAAGATTGTATTACCCAATTTCACATCTTTATTCGGCTCAGGAATTCCGGCACCGTTAGAATAATCATAATATCCCCTGCCGGATTTACGACCTAAATATCCATTATCCACCAATTCTTTTTGAATGGGAGAAGGCTTATAGCGCGGGTCATGGTTCGTCCCTTCGTAAACTGCTTTGGTTGCAGAATAATTCACATCATTCCCTATATAATCCATAAGTTCAAAGGGTCCCATGCGAAATCCACCTAACTCTTTCATTGCCCAATCTATGGTTGTAAAATCCGCAATGCCATCTTCGTTGATTTTTAAGGCTTCCCCATAAAAAGGTCGGGCTACACGATTAACAATAAACCCCGGTGTGTCCTTTGCTTCAACGACGGTTTTTCCCCATGATTGGAGCATCAATCTAACATTCTGAAGTACTGTTGAATCTGTATCTTCAATAGGAATAGTCTCCACCAATTTCATTAAAGGTACAGGATTAAAAAAATGGATACCGAGTGTTCTGTGTTGATGTTTTATAACGGAGAATATTTCTGAAACGGATAGGGAAGAGGTGTTCGTTGCAAGAATACAATTTTCAGATACGATTGCTTGCAACCGAGAAAACAGATTCTGCTTTATTTCAGTGTTTTCTATGATGGCTTCAATGACGACATCGCTGTCAGAAACCTGGGTTAAATCTGAAGTCCATGTAATGTGATTAATTATGTTCGGTACATCTGATTCTAAAATTTTTCCTTTTTCTGCAAGTCTATTAAGAATTTTAGCCAGTTTTTTTTGGGAGGAATCCATAGCATTTGGATCATCATCAACAACGGTAACCTGAATATTAAAAGTTGCTGCCACCTGTGCGATACCACTGCCCATGGTACCTGCGCCAATTACCGAAATTTTTTCCATTATTTTCCGGTGAAACCGGGTTTGCGTTTTTCTAAAAATGCCTGAACTCCTTCTTTATGATCCTCGGTATTTGCGGAGCGTGCCTGGAATTCAGCTTCTGCGTTTAATTGTTCTTCCAGTGAGTTGGAAAGGGATTGGTTTAATAGATGTTTTGTATATCCCAACCCTTTAGTAGGCATGGCAGCCAGAGCGTGGGCAAGTTCTAAGGAATTTTTTTCAAAATCCTCTTCGGAGTAAACCGCATAAATCATCCCGTATTTTTCTGCTTTTTCTGCATCAACGGGTTCTCCCGTCATCATGATGGCAGTGGCTCTGGGCAAACCAATTAACCGGGGGAGGAAATAGGTACCTCCGCTGTCCGGAACAAGTCCGATTTTACTAAATGCCTGAATAAATTTTACCGATTTTGATGCAACTACTATATCACAGGCTAACGCCAGGTTAGCTCCGGCTCCGGCTGCAACGCCATTCACCGCAGCAATCACCGGTTTCTCAATTTCACGGATTTTTCTGATGATGGGATTGTAGTGTTCGTTTACAATTTTCTCGATTGCAGGGCCATCCGGATCAGTTGCTTCCTTAAGATCCTGTCCTGCAGAAAAGGCTTTACCGCCTCCTGTAATAAGAATGCAGCGAATGGAATCATCATTTGCACAATCCTTTAGGGTATCCTGCATTGTCAATGCCATATTTCGTACAAAGGAATTGAACTTCTCCGGTCTGTTGAGAGTAATTTTTCCAACGGAATCTAGTTTTTCAAATCTGATCATATTAGATTTTTATTAGCAATTGATCTCAACTAAAATTTTTTAAAATAATGAAATATCTCTGCACATGTATTGCATTTATAAAGGGCTTTACATGCAGTTGAACCAAACTCGCTGATAGATTCAACTTTTGGGGAATCACATTGGGGACATTGCACTTTTTCAGAAGGGGGAGCAATTCCTGCTTCTTTCAGTTTTTCTTTCACCTCGGTGCTCATCCAGTCCGTTGTCCAGGGGGGTGCCAAAGAGGTATGCAATTGATAATTTGAGATGCCCTCTGCTTCCATCGCTCGAACAATTTCATCTTTCATGAAAGACATGGCTGGGCATCCGCTGTAAGTAGGGGTTACAGTTATATGGAAATTATCTTCATTGAATTTAACATTTCTGACTACCCCAAGTTCAACAATGGAAATAGATGGAATCTCAGGATCAGGAATTTTATGTAATAATTCCCAAATAGTATCAACTGAAATTTCCTTTACCATGCAGCATTGGGGTATGCCCTCTGCAAATATTGCATATCTGAAAGCAAATGCCCTAAATGTTCTGTATGAATACCATCCCTGCCACCTGAGGTCATAAATACATCTTCCGGAATATTTAAAGTGGCTTCTGTTAATACATCAGTTATGATGGATTTCCATTGAGGTTTCAGGGCTTCCCTGTCAACCCCAATTTTCTGACTGGACATTTCCAAATCCACCTTATTCATTTCAAATAGTTCACCGGTGAACATCCACAAATTATTCAGTGCCGTCTGTACCTTCGAATTACTTTCTTTTGTACCATCGCCCAATCGAATAACCCATGAAGATGAATGTCGGAAATGGTAGCTGTTTTCCTTCCTTGCTTTTTCAGCAATAGCAGCTAATTGTTTATCTTTACTTTCCACCAGTTTCTCAAGAAATAGTTTATGGAAGGTGTCTAAAAATAAATTCCTCACATTCGTGTCTGCAAAATTTCCGTTGGGGTGTTCGCAAATAAGTAAATTGGTAAACTGTCGTTCATTTCGTTTGAAGGCAAGGTGGTCTGCAGTGGTATTTCCTCCCTTCAATTCTGCAGCATATTCAAGGTAAAGGTTGGCTCTGCCAAATAAATCCAAGGATATATTACTAAGTGCAATGTCTTCTTCCAAAAAAGGTGCTTTATATGTCCATTGAGCCAGTCGTTGTGCGGAAACCAGAGCATCATCTCCAAGGGATAAAACATATTTATAGAGGGTAGAATCTGCCATTATAATCCCTTTGCTTTTTTTGATACTTTAAAAAAGGTAGGATAGCGATACACTTTGTCATCTGCAGGATCAAAAAAGGACTCACTATCATCCGGGTTAGAGGATATGATATGTTCGGCTTTTACTACCCAGATACAAGTGCCTTCTTGTCGTCGGGTATAGAGATCGCGTGCATTTTGCAATGCCATTTCCTTATCCGCTGCATGTACAGAACCACAATGTTGGAATTGAGCGCCGGTTTTGGGCTGAATGAAAACTTCCCAGAGAGGCAATTCGTTATTATTCATGATTTACTCCGTTATTTCTTTTTTCTGCATAAGCCAATGCAGCCTCCCTAACCCATTGGCCTTTAGTATGTGCAGTTGTATGGTTATTTAATCGCTCTTTATTACAAAATCCATCCCCATTAATTACCTTCCAGAATTCATCCCAATCAATTTCTCCAAATTCATAATGCCTGGTTTCCTGGTTCCATTTTAAATCAGGGTCAGGAATTTTCAGCCCTATGAGATCAGCCTGTTTTACCGATCTGTCAACAAACAGCTGACGCAGTTCATCGTTGGTTTCCCGCTTAATTTTCCAGTTCATGGCATTGGAAGTATGAGCAGAGTCTAAGTCATGAGGGCCAAACATCATGAGGGATGGCCACCACCAACGGTCCAGTGCATCCTGTGCCATCTCCTGTTGCTCCGGAGTGCCGTTTGCCATTTTAGACATGATCTCGTATCCCTGACGCTGGTGAAAACTTTCTTCTTTACAAATTCTAATCATTGCCCGGGAATAGGGGCCGTATGAGGTTCCTCTTAACGACTGCTGATTTACAATAGCAGCTCCATCTACCAGCCAGCCTATAGCACCAATATCTGCCCAGGTGAGAGTGGGGTAGTTAAAAATATTAGAGTATTTTGCCTTCCCCGTATGCAATTGACTGATGAGTTCATCTCTGGTTATACCCAGTGTTTCACAGGCAGAATAGAGATATAAACCATGACCGGCTTCATCCTGTACTTTGGCAATGAGTACCATCTTTGCACGAAGAGATGGTGCACGGGTTATCCAGTTTCCTTCTGGTTGCATTCCAATTACTTCCGAATGGGCATGCTGCGAGATTTGGCGGATCAAATGTGTGCGGTACTTATCCGGCATCCAGTCTCTGGGCTCAATTTTAAGCCCTTTATCAATTTTTCCTTGAAAGGTTGTTTCTTGTGTAGTTGACATAGTTTTTTCTTTAGCCTTGATTATTACGATTTCCGGAGAATTGTCTCTCCAAAAAGGGCACTAATTTACTATGGATTCTTTAGAAAATTAAAGTGGGATAATGTAGAGGTGCTTTCACCTGTTAACTCCCCCAGATAGTCACCACCAATTTTCGGTCTCCGGCATGATTGCGGTGTTCACAGAGGTATATTCCCTGCCAGGTTCCCAAATTCAGTTTACCTCCGGTAACAGGGATTTGCACAGAAGAACCCAGCAGGGATGCTTTCAAATGTGCAGGCATATCATCGGAGCCCTCATAGGTATGCCGATAATAGGGTTGGTCTTCCGGAACCATCGTATTAAAATGGGATTCGAAGTCTAACAGGACAGTAGAATCTGCATCTTCATTGATCGTTAGTGAAGCGGAGGTATGTTTGATAAATATCTGTGCTATTCCAGATTCTATATTTGATATGTTGGGTAGATTAGAAATTACCTCCCCGGTTATGGAGTGGAAGCCCCTGGATTTAGCACTGATGGTAAATTCTTTTTGAATGCAATTCATTAATAAATCATAGTTAATGTTGAAAATAAATTACTTCCATTTTACCCAATTTTCTGATTCCATTTATTCTATGAAGAGATCAGACGCAATTCTCCGGGGATTGAAGAAGTGGAGTGAAAAAAACCGGAACTAACAACAATCTGAACAATTCATTAAAAGTATCTCTAAACAATAACAATGAAAGGAATTATCATGAAAGAAAAGTTAATAATCGGAACCGCTGTAATCACCCTCATTGGTCTCATTTACATAGACGCTTCCCTGAAGTCACCAGAGACGGTAGCAGAAACTCAATCTTCTCTGCCAATTCCTGAATCTGTAGAAGTTGTCAATGAAGAGCCAATACTTGACTTAAGTGAGGAAGGCTCTTCCTATGCTGAACCGGCATCACTCATGAACAGTTGTGAAATGAGTGAAGATGACACCAGTCAATTATCCTTTTCGGAAGCCTTTGGATATTTTCGAAACTGTTTGGGAGCAGACAGCAGCTTTCAATGGAAAGGTAATTTTTATACCACTCTACTGGAAAGTGAAATAGTTATCCCCATAGCAGATTCAATAAAAGTAGAAGATAACGACCCCTCAACTGAAATGTCTCAAAATCCATAGCATCTCCTGACAGAATAAGAGGGTTAAAGGGGTTGCCCTCTTGTTCATTCCTTCGTCAGTGTCACACCACTGGCAGTAAATAAATGAGACAAGGATTCTATTTCTTCACCCCCCTCATTTTTTTCAAGCACCATCTCATTACTGTAAATTCCCTGGCATTGTGCTAACAAACCAAAGCCGTCTTTGGGCATGAAAAATCCATAATCTTTAAAACGGATAAACATTTCTACAGAGTCTTCCGCAATTGTCATCCAACAGCCTTTTTTCTGACAGACATTGGTAATGTTTCCGGCTATGAGAAATTCCTCTCCTTTATTATTTTGTGGATCTTCCAATATACTTTGAATAGATGTTTTTTCCACTAAAGTAATAGGATCACCATATTGCTCATGATTGCTGCCTTGATTTGAGCATCCTGAGAAAAAGATTGTTCCTAGGGTAAATAATATTATTTGTTTCATTTCTTTTTCCTACCTTTTTTTCGAGTGAGATATAAAAACATGTATATACCTGTGCCTGTGTACACCAGCAATGCCACCGATAATATATCATAATAAACCCAGCCATACTTCCCAAAAATTTCACCTGAATGAAGGTCATAAATCAACCATGAAAGGGGTACAGTATCCCTGTCCTTTGAAAATTGGGTGGTAACTCCCTGTGACCGTCTCATATTATCAAGTTTATGTTGATACCTGTCAGGCAGAAGATATGCAGGAACGCGGGTTCTTGAGAAAAATGTGGTATCATGCTCATGAATGAGTATAATTCCGGTGATGGTAATAATGATCAGTATTACGGAAGTAAATACCATAAACCAGCGCAAGTGACTGAAACTGTATTTATGAATGAGCCGCCAAGTTTTATAGCTCATTTTTTTATCTC
This sequence comes from Fidelibacterota bacterium, assembly GCA_030747125.1. GTDB lineage: Bacteria > Fidelibacterota > Marinisomatia > SCGC-AAA003-L08 > D37C17 > D37C17. Next base: position 11,341 of record JASLLI010000046.1, read on the forward strand.
TGACATGTAGAAAAATTAGGACATTTTTCTCCCTTAATTAAATTCTATATTTATTGAGGAACTATTGTAATTTTCAGTATTGTAAGATGGAATTAAAACTAATTGAGGAATTAAAAATGAAGAAAATATTTGTTCTGTTCTTGTTTTCAGGATTCATCCTTGCGGGAGAATCCACAGCTACATATTCCGTAGATGGAATGATGTGTGCCATGAATTGCCCAAAGAAGGTGAACAAGGCTTTAGATGGAGTAGATGGTGTAAAATCCTGCAAAGTTGATTTTGAAACTCAGACAGCAACTGTTGTTTTTGACAATGAAAAAATCAATTCGGAAACTATTGCTCAAACCATTGCTAAAGGCACCTATTATAAAGTGGAAGATGTAAACAAAAAAAAGGAAGGTGGTTCTTTCTGGGATTGGCTGTTTAGAAAAGGCTAAACAACATTTCAAAACAGGTAAGTGAAAGTCCCGATTTTAACATCGGGACTTTTTTATTGGGGTTGGGTAAGTCTCTTTAATTTTTCTTTTGTCCCGATAACCATGATAGTCTGATCTCGGTGTAATATATGTTTTGCTCCAGGATTTACCTGTGTATGCCCATCTTTTTCAGTTACACCAACTATGAGCAGTCCGTATTCATTCTGTAATTGTGTATCACCGATTGCAATTCCGTCATATTGAGTTAAATCACTGATTTTAATTTCATCAATTCCAAAATCTACTCCTCGGTCCAAAGCTGTAGAGATAGTCACAGAGTCTTCCAACTGAGGGCTGATGAGCAGCTCTGACATTCTGTGTCCTCCTGCGATATAAGGGTTCACAATCTTATCTACACCTGCTCGCTTCAATTTAGATGCAGTGTCGTTGGCACTGCAACGGGAGACAAGAAATACATCATTGTTCAATGTTCTGACTGACATGCTGACAAATAAGTTATCCGGGTCAGTATTCAGTGCCACCACTATCCCTTTGGCTCTTTCCACTCCTGCTGCTATGAGAGTAGTTTCCAGGGTAGCATCTCCCTCAATATAGAGATATTCTTTTTCCTCAATGTTTTTGATTTCTTCAGGATTATTATCAATTACTACAAAGGGAAAGTTCATTTCTTGTAATTCCCCCGCAATGACAGCTCCCATTCGTCCATATCCGCAAATGATGTAATGATTCTCTAATTTTTTTATTTTTTTTACCATTTTATTTCTCCTGTAAAAGTCCATTCGAAAAAATTCTTCACTAAATTCCGAAAACATATATGCAACTCCGGAAACACCGAATAAAATAACTCCAATAGCCCAAATTTTTCCCCAATCTGACAGAGGGTGTGTCTCTCCAAACCCTACGGTAGAAAGGGTAATAATTGTCATATACACTGATTCTAAAATAGTCCAGTTTTCTTCTAATATATAGAATCCAAACGAACCGATAAAAATGACGGTGGAAAAATAAAATAAAAGGCGTTTCCGTGATTTAATATTCATTTAATAGGGGGGTTTTATACGCCATAAACGAAACGCAATCCACAGCAAATAGGCACCAATACCAAAACAAATTAAGGAGAGAATTCCTACAATAATTTCTTTTAATACATATAGGATATACCCAACCAAAAAGAAAATGACTGCAGCCTTTGCCACAGGTTTCCATGAATCGCCGGGGTTGGGATTAAAAACGGAATCAATTTTTCTAAATTCAATCATAATGTAAAATTAGGATCTAAAAATGTGTAGTAATATAACTACCTGTAAAACCAACACAGTAATTGCAACAATGGTGCGGATAAATTCCATAGTATGATTATGTCTGTCAAACCAGCGTTCAATTTTATTTCGATTATTTTCCATAGGCTGAAATATACAAATAGGGGATCCATGAAAATTCCGGCAAATTACCGGCTAATCAAAAAACTTACTAAAAAAGTAAACCGGAGATTTTATCTCCGGTTTACTTTAGCTGAATACTCTGTAGGGACGTTTGCTATAAATGAGAAGAAAACGAACACAGTTTCAGCTTATAAATCCAACTGCTAATCACAATCGAGGAGGAGTGAAATGAAGCATTATTGGATGGTGAAAATTATTATAGTTTCAAATGGAGTACCTATTTAGGACTGATAAATTGTAGAATTAGTTTCGCTAATACCTGCAATTTTTCTTCTTAATAGACAAGCCTGATACTCCACTAACGAAGTTAGTCCCAGATATGCTGTACCAACAGAGTTAGCTTAGTACGGAGCTCTTTACCCTATCACTTAAACCGTTGGAGGAGTTATAAGAGACTTTTAGGGTATGATAAATCTATTAGGGTTCAAAAATACAAGGGTATAGGCAAACTTCTGATAAAAGAGTAATCTGCTGATTTTGATTTTCAGAAGACTTGTACTTCTTAATCCTTCAGTTACTGTAAATTTAAGGCTGTTTAATCGGAGCATTTTTATGAAAAAGAACTATAACTGGACAATGGTGTTTTTTCTCACAATTCTTCCCTTAGTCGGGATCGTTGGAACAATTCTTTACTCCTATTTTAATGGAGTAATCTGGCAGGAACCCGCCATGTTGATTATCGGTTGGTGGCTTGCCGGAATGGGAATCACTTTCGGGTATCACCGTTTATTTGCACATTGTAGTTTTAAGGTACATCCTGCAATTCAATTTATTGCTATGCTATGTGGTTCTGCTGCCCTGCAAAACAACATACTCAAATGGAGTTCTGACCACCGCATTCATCATAAGAAATTAGATACAGAGGAAGATCCCTACTCTATAACAAAAGGGTTTTTTCATGCCCATATCGGCTGGATTTTACAGGCTGAACCTACAAAAATTACAGGAGTACATGACCTTGAAAAAAATCCTATCGTCATGTTTCAACATAAGTATTACTGGCCCATTGCCATTGGCTTATCTTTCCTGCTGCCTGCTGCAATAGGAGCATTTTTCGGCAG
>JASLLI010000047.1 GCA_030747125.1 Fidelibacterota bacterium
CCCTTACATAGGGATAAACGGGAAAATTCAGTTTCCTACTGGGGAAGAAAACAGAAAAATCATTTCTACGCAGCCCTGCAAACTGGGTCTGGTTTTCAAAACGCATCCCCGGAATGATGTTGCTGTTGATTTGAACATTTGCTACACCTACCATCTGGTAAAAATTATCCCACCGTAATCCCATTTGAAATTTACGCATGGGATTTTCTTTTACATGGATATTAATTTCCGCACGACCGGGAGATAGTGGGTTGATATCATAATGTATCACTTTAAAATATCCCAGACTGTATAATTCCGAAATATTTTCATCCAGTGCTTGAACATCTAATTGCTTATTTTTTACAATTCCCAGATATTCAAGAATAAATTTATCAGGCAGGTCATTGTTGCCATTCAGATGTATTGCAATGATGCGGGGTTTCTGGATAGGCTTTAAATTGACAATTTTTTTGGTACGATTTTTAGTGAGTTCTGCCAGCTGATCAAAGAGGTTTTTATTTTGCCGGACCGCCTCTTCACCTGCCAAAAATAATTGGTGTATATTTGACTTACTATAGTCCAGCCAGTTGATATTGGGGATGTGAGGTTGTAGGTAAAAATCCGCATTTTTTATATTTTCATTTTTTCGTTCATATCCATGTACTGAGATGGTTTGATCGAAAATATCATACATATTATCTAAGGAGGAAACAGTGCGTCGTTCTGAAGTTACATCTAATGCGAGAACAATGTCAGCACCCATCTCTCTGACAATATCCACGGGAAGGTTGTTAATGACTCCGCCATCCACCAAAAGAGCGTCTCCCCATTCAACAGGAGCAAAAATTGTAGGCACGGAAATGGATGCTCTCAAAGCATGAGCAAGTGAACCCTCCTTTAAGATGATTTCCTTTCCGGAAATTATGTCGAATGCATTACAGCGAAAAGGTATAGGGAAATTGTCAAAATCATAGGTCTGTTCAAATTCTCGAGTCCATTTACTCAATTCCAAGATTATTTTTTGTCCATAAATGAATCCTGTTGGGGTAACCGGCTTTACACCATCCAAACCAAATTCAAGTTGGTATTTACCCGTATCCTTTTTACGAAAGTAAGGGAGAAAGCGGCGTTCAGGCTCATCGTTTTGCACTTCGTACCAATCTGTATCTAAAGCCATTTGTTCAATTTCTTTCCCTGGATATCCCAATGCATACATCGCCCCGGCTATTGCGCCAAAGCTGGTACCGGCTATATAATCCACAGGAATATTGAGGGAGTCTAAGGCTTTTAAAACTGCCACATGGGCGAAACCTTTGGAGCCCCCGCCTGAGAGGACTAATCCTATTTTAGGAGTTGAGGAGGACGCAGAAAGGAGCGTAAAGAAAAATACAGAAAATACAGCAGAGAAATATATCAGGTTTTTATAAAGATATTGCAACAGGTTCGCTTTTCAATTTGAGAATATAGATAAAAGGGTATTCCCTTCGTGAAAATTTAAAAAGTATATGTGATATGACTTTAGGGTTAATTCAATATTAGAATTTAAAAAAGCCCGGTTTCCGGGCTTTTTTAAAAAATGGTTAATGTAGGTTATCCTTTACATTAATATCCCATATCCATATTCCCACCACCCCCATGAGAATGACCATGCCCACGCCGGTCTTTTTCTTTCTGCATTTCACCGAAATGGTATTTTAAATTGATGGAAAATGTGCGCCCTCCCCTTGAAGACAATATATCAGTAAATTGAAGCACATTAATTCCATCAGAATCTGTTATTGGTTCAGAAGCGAACATTTGAAATCCACCTGAATCAAATAAATTATTAACACTAAAGGATAGATTCACTCTGTCATTAAAAAGTGATTTTGAAATGCCTGTATTTGCCCAGAGAGTTCCTTTGCTGCCGAACAATGTTCCGCCTGGTACTTTCATTTTCATATAATAAAATCCAAATTCATAACTGAAATATTTGATGTATTTTTCCGGAAGATTTATACGCATATACATATTCATTCGTTCATTCTTTCCATTCAGTTGGTAATCATTTGAACTGTCATTGAGTTCATTAATATTGTATCCACCGCCGATGGTTTGTCCCATTACCATGGTAAAAATTTCAAAGCCTACATCAGTTGCTGACTCGGCATTTCTAAAAGTGATAATATTTCCTGTGAGGTTATCATTTTCACCGTCAAAGTCATACCACTGAATAGAATTGGTAATATTTCTAAAATAAACATTAGAATAGAAAAATCCCATAGGTATGGGGCTTTTGTAGGATACTTCATACTGAGTTGAAAATTCAGGTTCTAAGTCAGGCTTCCCAACAAATATAAAACTATCGTTATACACATTTCTGGGGAATGGCCGCAACTGCCCCCACGACCCATGGCTGCCACCGCCGGGTCTTTCAATTCGTCTGCTTATACCAAATTGTAAGCTTTGTTTTTCAGTTAAATTATAGGTTAAATGAAAATCGGGGAAGTAGTTTATTTCTTTCACCTCTGTAGTGCCATTGTCAATTTCGTCTAAGAGATGGGCATAGATTGAAGTATCTGTGGAACTATTCCCAACATGGTCATTTTTTTCAAAAGTAATATTTTTATCAACAAACTCAACTCTTAAGCTGGGTTTAATACTGAATTTTTCGTTCAATTCGAGTTGATACTCTCCGAAAAATCCATGAATATTTCTAACCATTGAAAAATCATTTTTACCGTTTAAACTGGAAAGTTGAAAATTCAGATTTTCCTTTGTATCAAGAAATCTGCCATCATACCCAAACTCAATTTTACTTTTGTCATTCATGGGAGATTTATAATTGAAATCCGTTTCGTAATTATTCTCTTCTTCAATAATAGTGGTTAAATACGGATTTAATTTTTCATATTCATCTTCCTTCCCGCCATGTGAGGACGCACTGAAAAATATTTCTTTATCAGGATTATCATAAGATCGTACAATTTCAAAATAACTCTCTAAATGGATATTATAATTATCCCCTTCTGAAGAATTTTTAGTAAAATTAGTATCCAGGGTTCCGTCCTGAAAATACTCCTGTTCAATAGTCTTATCTTTAATATGGTTTTTAAAGATTAATTCACCATTTATCTTTAAATGTTCATGAATTGAATAATCTGAACCCAATGTAAGGGCTCTTGAATATCCTTTCCCGTTATTGAAAAAGTCATATTTATAACCGTCATAATCATAATATTTGGATTTATCCATTTGATTATACACTTCTCTGAAACCATTTTGTGTCCTCATGCGATTATTAAGTGAAATTGAGGAGTAAATATTGTATTTATCCGTCTGGTAATTAGAATAAAAAGTAGATCCATTCATGTCATCAATACTGTTAAAACTATTATGTTTTAGATTTAGTTTGATGCTACCATTTAATCCATCATAACGGCCTTTTTTCAAAACGATATTGATGATGCCTGCCATCCCCTCGGGGTCATATTTTGCTGAAGGTGAGGTAATCACTTCAACTCGCTCAATTAAAGATGCAGGGATGTTATCTACTTCACCGCCTGATCTATTTGGGCGGTCATTCACAAGAATTTTCACATTTGGATTGCCTCTAAGAGATACTTCACCATCCTGATCAACTGTAACCATGGGGACTTTATTCAGTACATCCTCTGCCGTGCCACTGTCAGCAATAATGTCATCAGAGGAATTATAAATCATTTTATCCGTTTCAAATTCAAATATAGGTTTATCTTCAATTACTTTCACCGCATCCAATTCAAGGGCAATGGCAACGAGTTTAATCTGCCCCAAATCTTTCTTAGGATTTTTCTTCAAACTCAGCTTCACCTCAGGAATAGAAACCGTTTCGAAGCCCATGAATTCTATCCTTACCTCATACTTCCCTGGATGGATATCATGAATATGAAACTTACCTGCAGCATCAGTGACCCCTCCCGTTACCAACTCGTCAACTTGATTATAAAGAGAAATGGAGACATACTCAATAGGTATGGTACTGGTTGAGTCCACCACGGTACCATAAACTTCACATCCGCTACCATGATCGTGATGATGCCCGCCGGATCCATGGTTATGCCCTTGTGCAGATAAAATATGGCAGCTTACGATAATGAAAAGTATAAAATGTTTCAACATTATGATTCCTTATATGATAAAAAAATTGGTATAATTAAAGTTCATGGGGAACGGTAAAATGTATCATTGTAAAAACGGCACATTATATTTTTTAATTAAACAGAGGAGTTTTTATATAAATGGCAGAAGGTAAATTTACAGTTTTTAGCACTTTATTCAGGAGATAAAAGTTGTTATTCTTTATTCTATTTTCCAGTGTACTTTTTGGCATGTATCTGTTTGTAGGCTGGCGTTTTATTTACCCTTTAGAGGTGACGCCGCTATTGAAAACTATATTAGGACTTATAATGTTCCTGTTTTATTGTTTACCTCTCCTCATTTTTTATTTTCACTTTAACAGAATAGATACACCCTTCACACGCGTCATAAACTGGCTGGGTTATACAGGACTGGGAACAGTAAGCCTTCTCTTCTTCATTCAGTTAGGTGTAGAGTTTTACGAGGGTGTAAAACTAATCATCGGTAAAACCCATCAATTTGATCCCAGACGCAGAGCATTCCTTGGGCTTACCGCAAAACAGATCGCAGGAGGTTTGGCAGCAACAGGAACGCTTTGGGGTGTATATACTGCTACAAAAAAGCCAGAAATAGTGAAAATTGATATCCCAATCGAAAATTTACCTCCTCAACTTAAAGGACTGCGATTAGCACAAATAACCGATTTACATGTAGGCAGCATGATCACCGGGAAATTTGTAAAACAGGTTACAGATTCTCTAAAGTCTCTAAATGCGGATATGGTTTTTTTTACCGGAGATGCCGCTGACGGATCGGTTGAACATTTTGGGAAATATATGGATTCTTTCAGCACCGTGCGACCAAAGTATGGTAAATTTTTCGTCACTGGGAACCACGAATATTATTCAGACATGAATGGCTGGCTCAGAAAAATTGAAAGTCTTGGATTTAAGATTCTGGTGAATGAGAGCCAGAATATTGTGATAAATGGAGCCACTCTCATGATTACCGGAATCCCTGACAGGGGTGGCAGGCATTTCTCAAAGTTCCATAGAACGGATATGGAAAAAGCTGTGGGAGGCATGGCGGAACCAGATGCTAAAATATTATTGGCACACCAGCCTAAAGATGTTGAACATGCTGTGAAATATAATTTTAATCTGCAGCTTTCAGGTCATACCCATGGCGGTCAATATTTCCCCTTCAGCTTATTGGTGCAGTTAGCTCATCCTTTTATAAAGGGTCTCCATAAACGGGAAAATACCTGGATTTATGTAAACCAGGGAACAGGGTATTGGGGACCACCTATGCGCATTGGAACTGTCCCGGAGATTACAGAAATAACATTAGTGTAGATTGTTAATAAGTAACTTTGGTTGGTTGATAGGATTTAAAAAGTGTAGCCTGCAGAAGATTCCTTTATAAATTTTTCCCAACACTTTCCGGATTTATAATTTAACCTTTTGTGAAAATTTGTGCAAATTCGTGGTTAATTAACCCTAAATAGCTGGAAGCATGATTTACACTATGCTTTGTGAATCAAAATTCCCCAAAGACTCCCCGCAGTGTATCTGAGATTTCACCCAGGGTAGCCTCATATTTCACAGCCTCAATTATTTTTGGGATTAAATTTATATTTTCTTCAGCAGCAGATTCCAATGCGTTTAATGCAAGTTTTACCTTTTTAGAATTTCTGGATTGTTTTACAGATTGCAGCCTATTCAATTGAAGGGTTACAGCCTTTTCATCAATCCCCTGGGTTTCAGGAATATCAACTTCCTTAGTTTCAAATTTATTTACACCAACAATTATTTTTTCTCCCTCGTCTATGGCTTTCTGATAATCATAAGCAGATTTGGCAATTTCATTTTGCTGAAACTCATTTTCAATGGCAGAGACAGCTCCTCCTATCGTATCAATTTTTTCGATTATTGCTGCGGCTTCAGATTCCAATTCATCTGTCAATGCTTCTACATAATGACTACCTGCCAATGGGTCTGCCACTTCAGGAATTCCTGATTCATAGGCGATGACCTGCTGGGTACGCAGTGCTAGGCGTGCAGACTTTTCTGTGGGTAGTGCCAGGGCTTCATCTCTGGAATTGGTATGCAGAGATTGTGTACCGCCCAACACGGCAGCAGCAGCTTGCAGGGTAGTGCGTACCACATTATTTTCAATCTGTTGTGCTTGTAGAGTGGAACCGGCAGTTTGCGTATGAAAGCGGCACATCATGGCTTTTGGCTCTGTGGCGCCAAAACGATCTCTCATGATTATTGCCCACATTCTTCTGGCAGCTCTGAATTTTGCCACTTCCTCAAAAAAGTTATTATGACAGTTAAAAAAGAAGCTGAGACGCTTCCCAAACTGGTTAACATCCAGTCCATTGTCAAGGGCAGCTTGTACATAAGCAATTCCATTTGCCAGAGTAAATGCAATCTCCTGTGCTGCAGTAGAGCCTGCTTCACGAATATGGTAACCGGAAATGGAAATGGTATTCCAAAACGGCATTTCTTTGGAGCAGAATTCAAAAAGATCGGTGATAATTCTCATGCTGGGTTTGGGAGGAAAAATATAGGTTCCCCGGGCAATATACTCTTTCAGAATGTCATTCTGAACCGTTCCTCTCAGTTGTTTCCGATCTACACCCTGCTTTTCTGCTGAGACTACCAGAAATGCTAACAAAATGGCAGCGGTAGAATTAATAGTCATTGAAATTGACACTTCAGCCAGGGGGATATCCTGCAAGAGGACTTCCATATCAGCTAAAGTGCAAATAGGAACACCAACTCTTCCAACTTCCGCAGCTGCCAATGTATGATCTGAATCATATCCCGTTTGTGTTGGCAGGTCAAATGCAACGGAAAGTCCCATCACACCTTGTTCAAGAAGGTACCGATAGCGTTTATTACTTTCTTCAGCAGAGGTGAATCCTGCATATTGGCGCATTGTCCACAGTTTACCCTGATACATGTCGGGATAAATCCCGCTGGTATAGGGGAATTCACCGGGCTTTGGACCCTTTCCGTAAAATAAATTAGGTTGCAGATTAGAGTTTTTTTTATTTTGCATGAGCAGTCAACAAGTAACAAAGAATCAGAGTTACAAAGTTACAGAGTATTAAGTTCCAAAGTTCCTGAGTTCCAAAGTTTCTGAGTTCCTGAGTTTCAAAGTTCCTGAGTTACACTTTAAATTATTACTTTATACTGGTGATTAGACTTTTTAACATTCTCTCAATTTCACGAGAATTTTCAAAATATTGCTCGAAAATATTAGGGTCAATAAGCTCAATATTTTTACATATTTCTAATTGAGTCTGTAATTCGAAAAGAGAGCTAATACTAATTCTTAAAAAGTGTTTAAACTCTTTAGGCAATCTGCGACCAAATCCTTCTGCGATGTTTGAAGGGACAGAAACAGAACTTCTTCTGATTTGTGAGGTTAATCCAAATCGCTCATCCTTGGGGAAATTCTGTGTTATTTTATAAATATCTGTAACAAAAACCATGCTCTTTTGCCATACTTTTAAATCTCTAAATTTATTTGCTGTTGACATAGTGTATCCTTTTTGATTGACGAATAAATTTATAACTTGTTTAGGAACTTTGTACTTTCTAACTCAGGAACTTTTTAGCTATTCACTTCAACTCATACCCCTCTCCTTCTTAACCTGGCCATAAGCCTCATTCAACGATTTAAATTTTTCTTCAGCCATTTTTTGAAATTCCTCTCCTAAATGATGGACTTTATCCGGATGAAACTTCGCAGCCATTTTTCTATAGGCTTTCTTAACCTCAGCATCAGTGGCATCAGGTGATATCTCTAATATTTTATACGCTGCAGTGGTATCCTTATAAAACATTGCCTGAATGGATTCAAAATCCTTCCCTGAAATACCCAGGTAATTGGCAATGGTATGGATGACCTTCACCTCCAATGGATGTACATGTCCATCCGACTGGGAAAGCCCAAACAGAACATGAATCATTTGTAAGCGTGAGGGATGATCCATATTTGCTTTGATCTGCAAGCATACATCTTTTAGGGGATAGTCCTGTTTTAGAATTTCCCGAAAGAGGCGAATCCGATCCTGAGCATAAGTTTTACCGAATTGCTGCATAAAGAATTGCTTTACATATTCCAGCTCTGATTTTTTCAGTTCATGGTCAGCTTTCATTACAGCAGCGAAGAGTATGAGCAAGGCAGATCCAAAATCGCCGGCACGAGTGGAAGTGCCTTGTTTATGTCCCTGGTAAGTACTGCGAAATCCGGAATTATTTTCTGACATGGAACCAAGTGCATAACCCAAAATACCACCCATGGGACCAAACATAGCCCAGCCAAGTCCACCCCAAAGCCATTTATTCCAGCCTGCCATTATGAGTCAATCTCCATAATTATATCTCCTTTTTCCACCGCACTTCCCGGGGAAACATGAATTGCTTTAACTCTTCCTTCAAAAGGGGAGTCAATTTCGTTTTCCATTTTCATGGCTTCTAATATAAGTAATTTCTGCTGTGCTTTAATTTCATCACCTTGTTTTACAAAAATACGGCTTACCATTCCCGGGATTTGTGCAAATACCTGCCCTTCTTTTTGAGAATGGTTAGTACTCAGTCCAAATTTCTTCAGAAGTATTTCGGTTTCATTTTGTACTAAAACAATATGCGTATGGTGGTCAACAGTTACTTCAATTCCATCCGGTTCTCTGGTAATTGTCAGATAATGACTTTTGCCGTTTAGCAGGAGTGAAAAAGCATTTTTCCCTAATGGCACCAAGTCAACCGCCACCTTATCCGGATTATCTACTAAGGTAATTTTTTCAGGTGCATGTGTAAAATCAAAATCTAATTCTACTCCCTTAATAATTGTACGGTATTTCATCTCATTGCATCTTTCCTGCCGGATGAGGACCATAATTTTTTATCTGATTGTTCCTTTTTTCCACGACGGGAGGGTTCGGATTGGAGGGTAAATTGAATGGCACCGATTCTTGCAGCCAGCAAACGGTCCTCCTTATGAATAGTGAGTTCGGAGAGTACTTCATCCTTTATGGTATCCAGAGTGTGAGTAGAGTACTTTCCCTCCTGAATCGCAGGATGTCTGAAGACCATGAGACAAAAGGGAATGCTGGTTTCAATTCCTGCAATATGTAACTCATTGAGAGCCCTGATCATACGGGAAAGGGCTGTGCTGCGGTCTTTTCCCCAGGTAATGAGTTTTCCCAACAGCGGATCATAATAGGGGGTGATTTCCTGTCCTGCATGCACTCCTTCATCCATGCGGACCCCTAATCCTTGCGGCAATGTCATTTCAGTAATTATTCCGGTGGATGGCGTGAAATTCGAAAACCCATCTTCTGCATAAATCCGGCATTCAATGGCAGCACCCTTTGGTGAGATATCCCCTTGCTCCAAAGACAGTTTTTCCCCCGCCGCCACTCGAATTTGTTCTTGCACCAAATCAACATCCGTCACCATTTCTGTAATGGGGTGTTCAACCTGCAGACGGGTATTCATTTCCAGAAAATAATAATTTTTATGTGTATCAACTAAAAATTCAACTGTACCTGCACCTACATAGTTACAGGCTTTTGTAATTTTCAAAGCAGCCTGTGCAAGAGAATGACGCAAAGTTTCATCTATAAAAGGTGAGGGAGTTTCCTCGATAATTTTTTGATAGCGGCGTTGGATGGAGCATTCCCTTTCCCCTAAACTCACCACATTCCCATGATCATCAGCAAAAACCTGGATTTCAATATGGTGGGGATCTTCGAGATATTTTTCAAGATAAACTCTGTTATCGGAAAAGGCTTTCTCTGCCTCAGATTGTGCTCTTTCCATGCTGTTTTCAAGTTCAGTTTCAGAGTGAATAATGCGCATACCCTTACCACCGCCACCTCCTGCTGCTTTGATCAACACAGGATATCCCATATCACCTGCTACCTTTTTAGCATCGGATATATCCTTAACAGGTTCTGTGGTTCCGGGAACCACTGGAACATCTGATTCAATGGCAAGGTTTCGTGCAGCCATTTTGTCCCCCATAATAGTAATGACCTCAGCAGATGGACCAATCCAGGTGATTCCCTTGTTTTGAATTGCTTTTGCAAATTCGGCATTTTCTGAGAGAAATCCATATCCGGGGTGAACTGCATCAGCTTTGGAAATGTCCAAAGCTTTAAAAATTGCTTCTTCATTTAAGTAAGATTGGGTGGAAGGAGGAGGCCCCACACAATAGGCTTCATCTGCTTTAAGTACATGGGGAGCAGTACGGTCAGCATCGGAGTAAATTGCAACGGTCTGAATGCCCATTTCTCTACAGGATCTGATTACCCGAACGGCTATTTCACCTCTGTTGGCAATGAATACCTTCTGAAACATGAAGGGAAAATTATACTTGAATTTCCACCAGTTAATAGTTTTCTTTTCCCGGGGAATATATAAAGAAAGGGGGAGAAGTTCAAAACTCCTACCATAATCTTTCGGTAACTTCCTAAATTTCGGGCTATGGATTCTCTCTTTAGAAAGCCTGTCCATTTTTATTCACCTATCTTATCATTTCTAATAACTACCCTCCTTTTTGCCAGCGATGGGGGGAAGGTATTGGTGCAGGAAGTTGAAGGAGAAGTAAAAATTATCCCTGCTCTGATTACCACTATTCCGGGACCTGCTGTTGCAGGGAAAACTCTTTCCTCAGGAGATGTGATTAAAACCAGTCCCACCGGTAGTACTGAATTATTTATCCCTCATCAAAAGATGACCGTGAAAATGCACCCCGGTAGTGAACTTATGTATATGGATGACAAGGGTACCTGCCTGATCATAGTTTCACAGGGACTGTTGTTTTTTACACAGAATGACAGCCAAATGAAGGGGTGTAGGATTCAAACAGACAGGTCAAAAATTGATATGACTCAAGGAGAATTACTTTTAACCTCTGATATTGTGGATGAAATATATTCCCTGATGGGTGAATTTTCTGTGGTATCCACCCGGGAAGGAAACAATGCTGATGTTGTCATGGGTGAGATGGTAATGATTTCCTTGGGAGAAGCAGCAGTGGTGCGCAAATTTGAAGCTAATGATATTCCCGAGGAGTATTATAACAAGTTTACTCAAAATCAAGCCCTGGAAAATATCCCTCCTGTTTTTACTTTATTAACTCCTTTATCCACTGGAAATAAAGTTCAAGAAGAAAATACTGGTTCCCCAAAAAAGTATTTATTAAATGTTAATGGGGGGCTCACTATGGTTGGGGACTTCCAATATTCTCATGTAGCCTTAAACCCTGTTTTTTCAGGTGAAACCATTTATTTTGGATATAATCTTGCAGGATTTATGGGAGTTTCTGATTCTGTAGAAAATTTAAACAGATTTTCCTCGCTCTCACGAATACTTGCTCCATTGGATTTTCGAATTACTACTCCACGCATAGAATTCCATGCCGGCAGGATTGAAAACCTCACCTTTGGTCACGGAAGCCTTTTAAAAAATTATACCAATACGGTGAGCTATCCCCTCCTTCAGGATGGAGGGGTAGAAGTGCATTATACCTCTTATACAGAAAGAATTTCAGCTCAATTTTTCATTTCCGGAGTTGAAGAACTCACTCATGGGGGAGGAATATTGGGTATATACAGCTCCGGATTAATTAATCCACTTATTCCACTTCGAATTGGATTTGGATTGGTTAGCGACCTAAATCAGTTAGGAAGCCTACCGGACACTTCTTGGGGAGAAAGAACAGCACCCACATCCTCTCTCACGGGAATTCAGGCGGGATTTACCTATCATCTCGATGGTGATTTGAGAAGAGACACTTATGTATTTGGTGAATTTTCTATCCATAATTATCATCGATCTTTGCGTTATATAAAATCCGTTGCAGCATCTGGAGATACGACAGAACAGGGCTTTGAACGCACTCTGTCTTATGGTATTACCGGTCCCGGAATGTGGTGGAAGCTGGGACATTTCAGTGAAGCGAAAATTGCTTTTGTCTTCGCCTCAGCTTTGCATCAATTTCCTTATTTTAATGAAAGTTATTCCCTGGAAAGGGCACATTATGTACCAGCATCAGAAGTTGCAGCAATAGAAAAGGCTGAACCGTACGGAGAAGATGAAAAATGGACTTCTATGATAAAATCTCATTACGCCGGAATAGACAGTAGCAGTTATTATCTTCCCAAAGATGTCAATTATTTATTAGACCCCACCTTTAATTCTTATGATAAAATAGGCCTATTAGCTGCTTACCAGCATAATTTCAGAACCTATTATGAGTTTGGTTTAGACTTTATGTATTTAACGGAAACCGGTAATACAGGCGCATCGAATTCCTATATGTCTCTGGAAATTGATACTGGCATTCATGAAGGATTAATACACGGTATTTCAGAATTTGGATTCTATTATAAACATCAATTTACCCCGGCGTTATTTTCTACTTCAAAAGCAGAAAATATTATATATGGATTTAATTTGGGCATAAAAATCTTAAAAAATTTAAATTGTGTCATCCAGAGCAGGACGGTATTTTTTGACAAGAATTTTGATGGAAAAACCGATAAAATTACTACCCAGGGAATTAACCTGAATTTGACATTTTGAAGAAAATTAGTTTTAAAGATTTCGCTGCTATTTTATCCGGGATGAGTTTGATTGGTCTCTCCGTAGGATTCATATTGGGTTACTTTATGCATTTCCAGACGCAGTCCTTTCTGTGGATGTATTTGTCCGCACCTTGTTTGGGCTTAGGCAGCGGTTTGGTAATCTATGGTACATTGTATGGAAGAAATGTAAATTAATCCAATGGCTGAGGAAAAGACAGATCAAACTCAGGAACAGGAAGTATCCACTCCTTTATCTTTATTAGAGAAAAAACGGAAAGGATTATTAGATGAACTGGATGAACATTTAGAAAAAGTAGGGGATAATTATGGTCCCATCCTTTTGGAAGAACTGCAGAATCGTCTGGAATTTATAGTAAAGTCTTTTCATGAAGAGGTAGAAACCTTATTTAAGGAATCGTTTAAAAAATGGCAGGTAAAGGATACACAGCTTCGGGACTTATTACAGGGAGAAATGAAGCTCCCGGAGACTGGTGAAACACAGCCTGAGGACGAAACAGATGAATCTGATACGCCTGAATTTATTAAAGGTGTAGAATTTGGTCCGGTAAGGCCGAAATAAATTGCTCGGTTAAAGTTGAAACCCCTTTAAATTTCCCACCCTTTTTCAGGAGCTCTTGTCCATCTACAATGCATTATGATGGAGATAGCTCAGTTTAGGGCCCTTAGCTCAGTTGGTTAGAGCAGTGGACTCATAATCCATTGGTCCGGGGTTCGAGTCCCTGAGGGCCCACGTTAGACCCCTTCTTAATTGGAGGGGTTTTTTGTTTGTCAAATAATTACTATCGCAACATACCTTAACCTTTCAGAGGACAATTTCAATTTCAACCTAATATTTACCCCCCCCAAAAAAAAATCGCTAATTCTCTATCCCACTACCCTCCTTTAAATAATATTAATTAAATATTAATCCTTTGTATACCCCAATTATATTTTTTTAAATTATACCCGACACTTAAAGTCGTATTTATGTTTAAATTTACAAGAAGAACAGAATATGCCTTAATAGCTATGAGGCATCTTCAATCAAAATCAATGTCAGAGATAACTACCACAAAAGAAATTTCTGATCAATATGCCATACCTTTTGAAATACTTTCTAAAGTGCTTCAATCTCTTGCTAAGGTAAAAATTATTAAACCAGTTTACGGACCAAATGGTGGTTATATTATTAAACAGAATCTCTCCAATATTAGTCTGTGGGATTTTTTGGAAATTATGGAAGGTCCTTTAGGATTAGCAGACTGCTTTATTGATTCTGATTGTACACAACTAGATAATTGTAATATCCGTACACCTATCCAGCAAATAAATAATAAAATGAAAACTATCTTGACTAAAATGACTGTTAGTGATGTCACCTTATAATATG
>JASLLI010000048.1 GCA_030747125.1 Fidelibacterota bacterium
TAGGGATAGCTACTGGATATGCAAAAGTGGGGAATATAGGTCCCCCTGAAAAAGTGGACTATACGGTTATTGGCTCTGTTGTGAATAAAGCCTCTCGACTGGATGGTCCCGGAGATGCAGGAGATATCCTCATGGACGAAGATACTTATTTCTTTGTGAAAGAGGATTATGAAATTGATGACTTCGGTGCTCATCATCTAAAGGGATTTGAAAAGCCTGTTCAGATTTACCGATTGAAACGAGAAACATAAAGTTTCTTTTATGTACTTTTTTAATTCGTTGACCTGGCTTAATGACTTAGATACTCCTTTCGAAAAAGTAGCATCAGGGCTTTTCATTGTCCACAAAAAAGAAGACAATATCTAAGCAGGAATCACCTTATCGTTTTGTGTACTTTCAAAATCAGAAATTGATAATCTTTATCGCCTCCTTTAACCCTCATACTCCTGTAAATTACCCCCTTCGAAAATTGCATTAAAATTATAGGGAGATATGCAGTCATTCATTCAGCCGTTTAATGTCTTATTACCATTATTATACGGGACGGCTCTTTTATTCTATGTATTTTATTTAAGTAGTGGTTCCTCCAAAATCGGTAGCCTTGGACAGAAAATATTGGGGATTTCACTCCTTATTCACCTTGGATATTTCATTGCCCGCAGTAATTTAGAATATTTCCCCATTACCAATTCTTTTGATTCTCTTTCTATGGTTGCTGCCAGTATTGCACTCATTTATTTTATCATTGAACGCAGCACCGGTGAAGGTAAAACAGGTGCATTTTTTATTTCCATTTCCTTTGCTTTTCAGGCAGTAGCCTCCATGTTTCATGTGGATACCATTCAAATACATGAACTTCTGGCAAATCCTGTTTTTGGTGTTCATGTATTCTTAACACTCACCGGCATTTCAGCATTGGCTATTTCCGGTATCTATGGACTGATGTATTGGATGCTTGCCAGACAAATTAAAAGTCATAATTTAGGGATTATTTATAATGGAATGCCTCCATTAGACCAACTTGAAACTATGGGGAGATTATCTTCAGTATTAGGGTTGGTTTCTCTTGGGTTAGGTCTGCTTATGGGACATTTTTATGCCTATAAAATGCTGAATACTTTCTTCCCTGCAGATATGAAAATAATCATCAATGATGTTGCCTGGCTTATTTACCTGATTGGCTGGATCATAGTGAAGCTGAAAAATTATAACGGAATTCGAATGAGTAAACTTTCCTTCTGGGGGTTTATCGGATTTGCAGCTGCAATAATGGCTGCCAATTTTATCTCTACTTCTTTTCACCAGTTTAATTAATGTCGCTACAAATCATCTGCATAGGGTGGAGCCATAAAAACGCTCCCATCCAATTTAGAGATAAGGCTGCTCTTGCCCAGGATGAAATACTATCCTTTTATGCAGATGTATCTTCACAGGATACTATCGAAGAGTTGGCAGTGATTTCAACTTGCAATCGGACTGAATTCTATGCTTTTGCCGGTGGTGGAGCTTCCGTTTTACAATGGATAGAATCATTTTATAGAGACTCCGGTTCTCATGACCTTGACCTGAAAGAAGTGGAGCCATATACTCTTGCCGGCAGCCAAGCCATTGAACAGTTATGCAGGGTTTCTGCAGGTATGGACAGTATGATGCTTGGGGAAAACCAGATACTCTCCCAGGTAAAGACTGCACATGAACAGTTGTTACTCAGCGGTGTAAAATCACCGGTGTTACATCAGCTATTTAGAGATGCAGTAAGCTGTGGCAAAGAAATTCGCACAGCAACCCACCTGTGCAAGGGAGCTGTGTCCATTAGCTTTGCAGCTGTGGAATTAGCAAAGCGTGTATATTCAAATTTCATTCGGCAGAAAATATTGGTAGTAGGTGCCGGTGAATCTGCAGAGTTAACCATTAAACATTTTAAAGATTGTGGTGCTATTCATTTTATGGTTGCCAACAGATCTCAACAAAATGGTAAAAAATTAGCGGATAAATACCAGGCATCATACCATAGTTTAGAAGAAATACCCCAGCTATTGAAAGAAGCAGATATTATCATTGCTGCCACGCATTCAAAGGAATATCTCCTCAATTTAAATGAGGTACACATATCTATGGATGCCAGAAATCATAAAAATATGCTCATGATTGATATAAGTACACCACGAAACATTGATCCTGAAATTCATAATATTCAGGAGGTGTTTCTCTTTGATATTGATCATTTAGAGGATGTCATAGCTGAAAATTTAGAAAAACGCAAACAGGAATTATCCTCCGCAAAAGAAATTGTTCAAAAGCATACCCTAAAGTTTATGGGGTGGCTGAAATCTCTGCAGGTGAAACCAACTATATCACTTTTGAACCAATATTATGAAAAAATTAGGAATGAAGAAATTGAACGCTATCGGCATAAAATTACTTCCTCTGAAATGGAGACCCTCTCTCAACTTTCAAAAGGTTTAGTAAGAAAACTGCTGCATTACCCCATCAATCATTTAAAAGATTTAGCAGATGGACAGGAATTGGACCCTCAAACTATTGACACTATTTGGCGGTTATATAGGCTGGAAGAAATGAATGCAAATCAGGATGAACGAGATGTTGGTTAATCTTGGGTCAAGAGGGAGCAAACTTGCTTTACTTCAGGCAAATTACATTAAAGAATTGCTTGAAAGTACACATACCAATCTTCAGGTTGAATTGCAGGTGATTTCCACTTCAGGCGATAATATTCAAGACAGGCCCTTGCCTGAAATCGGAGGAAAGGGGTTATTTACAGCTGAGATTGAGGCAGCTCTACTCAATCATGACATTGATCTTGCAGTACACAGCCTAAAGGATTTACCATCCACACTTCCTGAGGGACTAGTGTATGCAGGCTCACCCAAACGGGAGGATGCACGAGATGTATTTGTCTCAAATTGCAGACAAACCTTAAAGGATATTCCTCCAGGCGGTACCATAGCCACCGGAAGTACACGACGCAAAGCTCAGTTACTCCAATTTAGAAATGATCTGAACATCTTGGATTTGCGAGGGAATATCGATACCCGTCTGCGAAAGCTGGATGAGGGAAAATGGGATGGCATACTCATGGCAGCGGCAGCTCTGCACAGAATGGACTTGAAGGAGAGGGCCAGTCAGTACCTTAGTCCCTCTGAATTTGTGCCCTCCGTTGGTCAGGGTGCTATTGGGTTGGAAATTGCAGAAAACCGTAAAGATGTTGCCCAATTGCTTCAACCCATACTCCATGAAACAACAACCCTTGAATGTACAGCTGAGCGTGTGTTTCTTAAACAATTAAATGGAGGCTGCTCTGTACCTATTGGTTGCCACGCCCGGGTTTTGAATGCAGAATTCTGTATAGATGGGTTTCTTGCAAAGACCGATGGTGAGGAAAACATTAGGGCATCTCTTAAAGGATCAAGTGATGCTGCACTACATTTGGCTGAACAATTATCTGAGAAATTCTTAAATGCAGGTGCAAAGGAGGTTTTGTCATCTTGAGTACTTTAATTTTTCATACCGGCTTAACTCCACCAAATCCAATCAGTGCCAATGGATTGAAAGTAGTGCATACACCGGTTATACAGGTATGCTCAGAGTATGACCATGAACCACATTCTATTCAAGCCGCATTATCAAGTGTGAATTTAATTCTTCTCATGAGTAAAAATGCAGTTGACGGATTGAAAAACTGGTTAGGAAAAAACCAGCTCAGTATAAGTTTTTTCAAAAACCTTCCCTTTTGGACCGTTGGGGTGAGAACAGGGAACTATCTAAAAAGGGAACTTGGGGCATCTGCCTGGTATCCGCAACAGATGACGGGGGACGGAGTTATCCAATCTCTATTGGAAAATAACCATACTTCAATTCTCCTCATTTCAGCTAAACATCCTCGGAATGAGTTTCTTGAATCGCTAACAGAAAACAAAATTACATTTTTTCATTTTCCCGTTTATCATACTCAGATGTGTGAAAATGAAGAATTTTCACAACAGTTCTCTGCAAAGGGTAATTCTTCTGTTATTGTCTTTACTTCACCTTCTACAGTCCAGGGAACTCTGAATTCACTGTCAATCCCAAATTTTACGGGGTTGGACTGTAAGCTTGTGAGCATAGGACCCACCACCTCAGGTGAGATTGAACATTGGGGAGGAGAGATATATTATGAATCCAAATATCAGGATATTGATAAGTTATATTCTGAGTTAGCAGCACTGGAAAATATTGATGAATAGTCGGATTAGGTTTTTAAATGCAATTAAGTTGAAGCCTCTAAAACGCCCTCCACTTTGGGTCATGCGGCAGGCAGGTAGATATTTACCGGAATATAGAGAAATTAAGAAACAGTACCATTTTACTCAGATGGTTAAAACACCTGAAATTGCCGCTGAGGTGACTCTCCAACCCTTAAAACGTTTTGCTTTGGATGCCGCAATCATTTTCAGTGATATTTTAGTTATCCCGGAGGCGTTGGGCATGCCCTATACCTTTCGTGAACAGGGAGGAATTGAGATGGATGGCTGTATCTCTACCCGAGATGATGTATTGAAGCTGGATAAAGAGGGCATCACAGAAAAATTAGAGTATGTGGCACAGTCCTTAAAACTCGTGAAAGAATCTACAGGTGCAGAAAAGGCTCTCATCGGATTTTGCGGTTCCCCTTGGACTGTAGCAACCTATATGGTGGAGGGTGGTAGTACCAGAGACTTCTCAAAATCAAAAGCACTATTAAGGGATGATCCTAATATCTTTCATTCTTTACTTGAAATCATTACAGAAGCCAGTATTGAATATATACAAATGCAGATTCAAGCAGGAATAGATGTGGTGCAGGTTTTTGATAGTTGGGGAGGTGTTTTGGATAAACCAGATTTCTGGGAAGGTACAGGAAGATATATGCAGACTATCACCCAAGCAATACACCCCAAAGTTCCAGTAATTATTTATTCTAAAGGTTCTCATGACAAAATTGATGATCTGAAAAAAATCCGGGGAGATGTCTATGGAGTGGATTCTACAAAACCAATTGCAGAGTTTTCTGATGAATTAGGTGGGATGACGGCTGTACAGGGTAATTTGGACCCGGAAATTATGAGCACTGATCCGCAAAGCGTGCAAATTGAAACACAAAAAATATTGGATGAGTTCGGAGAAAGAAAGGGGCTCATCTTTAATTTGGGACACGGGATAAAACCCGATGGTAAAATTGAATGTATGCATGCTTTGGTTGATACCGTCACTGATCATGAATCCGCAACCATAATGAATAATTCCGGAATGAATTTATGATTACTCCTGAAAAGATTGAAACTGAATTCCGGAAAGTACAGGATCATATCTGCACTTTTCTACTGCAGGAGACAGGAGATACATATAGAGAAGATCAATGGGAATATACATCAGGTAATGGGGGAGGTATCACCCGTATTTTTTCAGGCGATGTCATTGAAAAAGGGGGAGTAAATTTTTCAGCTTTATCTGGTGAACTCAGTGAAAAAATTTCCACCCAATTAAAAGCAGGTAGCGACAGAAAATTTTATGCCACTGGTGTATCATTGGTGATTCATCCTGTTAATCCCTTCATCCCAACCATTCACATGAATATCCGCTATTTGGAAAGGGGTGGTAAAAAATGGTTCGGAGGTGGCATTGACCTCACACCTTACTACCCGGTAAAGAAAGATATCATCACTTTCCATCGGATGCTGAAAAGTATATGTGATGCCCATAATCCTCAATATTATCCTATTTATAAAAAACAATGTGATGACTATTTTTTTATTAAGCATAGGGGAGAAGCTCGAGGAGTTGGCGGAATATTTTTTGACTATTTAAATACAGAGTTAGATAAAAACTGTGCCTTCACACTGGATGTGGGAATGGGGTTTAACCAATTATATACCCCATTTTTAAAAAAATATATCCATCATAAATATTCCTCCCAACATAAAGATTTTCAGGAAATAAGAAGAGGGCGATATGTTGAATTCAATTTGGTCTATGACAGGGGGACCCTTTTCGGACTTGAAACCAAGGGCAGAATTGAGTCTATTTTAATGTCTCTACCCCTAAAAGCACAATGGCATTATGATTTTTCACCAGAGGCTGGTACAAAGGAAGCAGAATTGACCCAATATCTTGTTCCTCAGGATTGGGCATCCATGGAGTGAAATGAAAACCGCTGTTGTACTGGTTAATCTGGGGGGACCTGACTCTCTGGAAAATGTTAAACCTTTCCTCTTCAATTTATTCAGTGATCCCGATATTTTTAAGCTTCCCTTTGGTAAGAAGGGGCAGGAAATATTTGCCAAATTCATTTCCGGGAGGAGAGCGCAAAAGTCATCCAACCTCTATGCTAAAATTGGGGGGAAATCTCCTCTTCAGGAAAACACAGCGGATCAGGCAGTTGCTCTGCAGAGATTATTACGGAAAGAGGACAATTTTTTTGTATTCACAGCCCAACGCTATTGGCATCCCCTAATCCCTGAAGTCATTGGTACACTCCGCCCTGAAAAATGGGATGAGATTATTCTACTCCCTTTATTCCCTCAGTATTCCAACACAACCACTCTGTCTGTTATAAATGAATGGGTACGCCATGGGGATACTTTGCCAGCGCCTCATATTGTTCAACGCTTTCATACGCATCCATTATATATTCAGTCCAGCCAGAAGAGAATATCTGAAAAATTAGCAGACAATGAGAATCCGCATATCCTATTTTCTGCACATTCAATCCCACAAAGCAGGGTGAATCAGGGAGACCCCTATCAACAGGAAATTGAAGAAACAGTGGAGTTAATAATGGAAGGGTTCCATGGATATGGTCATTCGCTCTGTTACCAGAGCAAAGTTGGTCCATTAAAATGGCTGGAGCCTTCCATAAGTTCCGAATTGAAAACATTAAAAAACAGAGGGATCACCAATATATTGGTTACTCCGGTAGGATTCGTTTCAGAACATTTGGAAACCTTATATGAATTGGATATCCAGTATAAAAAATATGCATTAGATTTAGGCATTGAAAAGTATGAGAGAGTACAAACCCTTGGCATTCAACCACTTTTTATTGAATGCCTGAAAGAATTGGTTATAGAGAATTGTCAGTAAAACATCCTTCCGTAATCATCATAGGCAGTGGAATTTCCGGATTAACAGCAGCCTACGAACTGCAAAAAGCAGAATTTCAAGTTACTGTTTTGGAGGCTGGAACCAGGGTCGGAGGTGCTATGTATAGCCAGGTGGAAGATGAATGGATTGCAGAGATTGGCCCAAATTCAATTTTAGAAACCCATGAAAAAATCAAAACACTGATTCATGAATTAGAAATAACAGAGGAAGTAATTTATCCCGGCAATATGTCCTCTAACCGTTTCGTTATAAAAAATCATAAATTACTTCCACTTCCCATGTCTCCCATTTCGTTCTTTACATCAGGGTTATTTTCTCTGAATTCAAAACTCAATTTATTGCGAGAGCCCTTTATATCAAAGTGGGATAACCATAAGGAAGAATCCCTTGCAGATTTTGTCCGAAGACGCCTGGGGCAGAATTTTTTAGATTATGCAGTAAATCCCTTCATAGCCGGGGTGTATGCAGGAAATCCTGAAAGTTTATCAGTTAAATATGCCCTCCCTAAATTATATGGATTAGAACAGAAGTATTCAAGTTTGATAAAAGGACAGATTAAGAAAGCTAGGGAGCCGGCTGTTCATGGAGAAATCCCACGTAATAGTGCAAAAATGTTTTCCTTTAAAAATGGTCTTAAGACACTTCCGGAAACTATTGCGAATAAGCTGCAACAAAAAGTACAATTTGATTCGCAGATAAAATCCATTGAGAAAAAGGGAGAGGAGTGGAGTGTTCGCTATAAACACAAAGGGGATGACCAAATTTTGCAGTCCTCGGTAATTATATACGCAGGTACGGCTCACCAATTGTCTAAACTTCCTATTAAAAATACCAATCTCACTTTTGCTGAGGATATAATTCATCCTCCCGTTGCGGTACTATCCCTGGGGTATCACAGAAATCAAGTAAAACATCACCTAAATGGCTTTGGAATGCTGATTCCGGAGGTGGAAAAAATGAATATTCTTGGTGCACTGTTTATGTCCAGTCTTTTTAAGGGAAGAACACCTCAAGATCATGTGTTACTCACTGTGTTTTTGGGAGGAACCCGCCAACCTCACATGGCACTTCAGTCAGAAGAACAGCGGTTAATAAGTACAGAAAAAGATTTAAGTACCCTTCTTGGAATCAATAGTGCTCCGTCCTTTATATTTCATAGACAATGGGAAAAAGCAATTCCCCAATATGGTATTGGGTTCGGGGAAATTAAATCAACATTTCATCGTTTGGAAAAAGCAAATCCAGGCCTGTATTTTACAGGCAATTATCGGGAGGGTATTTCCGTTTCTGATACTATTTTACACGCATTGAAAACTGCAGAAATCATTAAGTCAAACTACAAATCAAAACTTATATAAACCAATGAATCGTCAAATTCCATACAGAATGAGAAGATTAAGAAAATCTGATGTATTGCGAAGGTTAGTCCGTGAAACCCGGCTGCATACTGATGATTTAATAGCCCCATTATTCGTAATTGAAGGAAAGAATTCGAAGAATGAAATTCCCTCCATGCCGGGAGTTTTTCAATACTCTATTGACAGAGTCGGAGAAGCAATTGATGCATTGTTGGTACAGGGAGTGGATAAAATTATTTTATTTGGGATACCCGCAGAAAAAGATGAATTGGCAACAAATACCTATTCTCATGACGGTATTATCCAAAAAGCCCTTCAAACACTTAAAAAGGAATATCCGCAACTATTGCTCATAACCGATGTATGTTTCTGTGAGTATACCACTCATGGACATTGCGGTGTTATTGTGGATAATGAAGTACATAATGACAATACGCTGGAGCTCCTTGCCAAGCAGGCGGTATCTCATGCTGAATCAGGTGCAGATATGGTAGCTCCTTCAGGTATGATGGATAATATGGTGGGGAGAATCCGTACAGCTTTAGATGAATCTGGGTATGAAGATATGCCTATTATGAGTTATGCGGTGAAATATGCATCAGCATTTTATGGACCATTCAGGGACGCAGTGGATTCCACACCTCAATTTGGTAACAGAAAAGGTTATCAAATGGATCCGGCAAATCTTAGGGAGGCATTATCTGAGGCAGAATTGGATGTAACAGAGGGTGCAGATATTCTTATGGTGAAGCCGGCTCTGGCATATTTAGATGTGGTAAAGGAAGCAAAAGCCACTTTCAATCTGCCTATTGCCTGTTACAATGTGAGTGGTGAATACAGTATGTTGAAAGCAGCTGCCAAAATGGGATGGATAAACCATGATGATGTACTTATGGAATCTCTGTTAGCTATGAAACGGGCAGGAGCGGATATGATAATCACCTATTCTGCAGTAGAAGCTGCTGCATTGTTAAAACAATAAAATTAAGGATACGGGAAATTGATGAATTTATCCAAGTCAGCAGAACTTTTTGAAAAAGCAGGAAAATTGATACCTGGAGGAGTGAACTCTCCTGTCAGAGCATTCAAATCAGTTGGAGGAATTCCTCCCTTTATAAAAAGAGCCGAGGGTGCATTTATCTGGGATGAAGATGATAATAAATACATTGACTATATCGGTAGTTGGGGACCCATGATTTTAGGTCATACTCATCCTCGTGTGACAACTGCCATTCAGAAAGTGGTGGAAAGTGGTACCAGCTTTGGTGCTCCTACAGAAAAAGAAATTACTCTTGCACAACTCATTATTGACCGTGTTCCCGGTTGTGAAAAAGTCCGTCTGGTAAACAGTGGAACAGAAGCCACCATGTCCGCCATCCGTCTTGCCAGAGGATTTACCGGTAAAGATAAAATCATAAAATTTGAAGGATGTTATCATGGTCATGGAGATTCCTTTCTCATTGCTGCAGGATCAGGAGCACTCACATTGGGTGAACCTAATTCTCCCGGTGTAACCAAAGGTACTGCCAGTGATACTTTGATTTCCCGATTCAATGATCCAGTTTCTGTGGAAGCTGTCTTTGAACAATATCCAGAGGATATTGCCGGAGTCATTGTTGAGCCTGTTAACGGAAATACAGGCTGCATTCCACCTGAAAATGGATTTCTCGATTTTCTGAAAAATATTTGTCATCAATATAATTCTTTGCTCATTTTTGATGAAGTGATGACAGGGTTCAGAGTAGCTAAAGGGGGGGCTGCAGAATATTATAAGGTTACTCCCGATTTATATACTTTTGGGAAGGTGATAGGCGGGGGAATGCCCATTGGTGCTTTTGGTGGAACGATGGAAATTATGGAAAAGATTGCACCTGAAGGATCAGTCTATCAGGCAGGGACCCTAAGTGGAAATCCGGTAGCAGTTACAGCTGGCATTGAAACTTTGAAACTACTTACAGATGAATCCTATTCCATTCTCAACCAAAAAGGAGTATATCTGTCAGAAAGGATTCAGTCCATCATTGAGGAGGCAGATTATCCATTGAGTCAAAAAAGAGTTGGTAGTATGTTTTCTCTTTATTTCTATGATGAAAAAATTAGTAATACACAAGATGTAGCCAAATGTGATTTTGATGCATTTAATCAGTTCTTCCATTCTCTTTTAGAGAAAGGTGTTTTTATTGCGCCAAGTCAGTTCGAGGCAGGATTTATATCTTTAGCCCATACTGAAGAATTATTAGATGCAACCGTTGAACATGTCCGTTCAGCATTAGAATCCATTTTTGTTGAAGCTTAATCTGACTCTGCACTAATACATTGAGATTTTCTACTTCCTCCCGGACCATTTTCTCCTGGTCTATTTATGATTTTGCCAATCAACCCTTTACCACGTTGGTAGTCACATTTATATATGGCACCTTTTTCACTCAGGTAATTGCTGAAAATGAAATATCGGGTACCCTTCTTTGGTCTCGAGGGGTAACCATTACAGGGATTCTGGTAGCGATTCTGTCCCCTATAATGGGGGCATTTGCAGATAAAGGAGGGTACAGAAAACTTTATCTGTTTATTTGGACATGGGTTTGCGTTATTGGTTCATTGGTTCTCTATTTTCCCAAAGAAGGACAAATCACTTTTGCTTTAACTGCATTTATTATAAGTAATGTTGGATTTGAAATGGGCTCTGTATTCTGTAATGCATTTCTCCCTGATATTGCCCCTAAAGAAAAAATCGGCAGGATATCAGGATATGGTTGGTCATTCGGTTATGTAGGTGGGTTATTGGCCTTGTCATTGGGATTACTCTTTTTTATTCAACCGGATATTCCGGTATTTGGCTTAGAAAAATCCACCTATGAACATATCAGAGGTACCAATGTATTGGTTGGGTTGTGGCTCGCCGTTTTTAGTATTCCCACTTTCTTATTTGTTGAACAGAAAAAAGGGACAGTAATGGAAATTGCTCCCCTGGTGAAACAATCCATACAGCAGTTGAAAGAGACTTTTTTACATGTACAGCAATACAAAGAAATGGTGAAGTTTCTCATTGCCAGACTGATGTATAATGATGGACTCATTACTATTTTTGCATTTGGGGGTATTTATGCTGCTGGAACTTTTGACTTCACTTTTCAGGAGATAATGTTTTTTGGAATAGTCTTAAATGTAACTGCCGGATTAGGAGCTTTTATGTTAGGCTTTTTGGATGATAAGATTGGAGGGAAGAAGACTATTCTGATCAGTAATTGTGGACTTATCATTGCTTGCTCCCTTGCTGTGTTTACACCTAATGCTGATCTGTTTGATGTCTCTATACCAATTTATGGCAATTTGGTAATCACAGGGCGAATGATATTTTGGACCGCCGGAATCTTGATTGGAATTTTTTCCGGGCCGAATCAATCTGCAAGCAGGTCTCTTATGGCAAGATTTATTCCAAAGGACAGAGAAAATGAGTTTTTCGGGTTTTTCGCATTTTCCGGGAAAGCAACAGCATTCCTGGGGCCTTTCTTATTGGGATATTTTACTCACCTCTTTGGTTCTCAACGGTTTGGGATAGCAGTTGTATTATTGTTTTTACTTTTTGGTACCTACCTATTGTATTCTGTAGATGAAGAAGCAGGTATAGAAGCAGGTAACACAGGAATAAAGCAATAGCCACTATATATTGTGGTGGCGTTGTAACTATATACAATATGTAGATGAATACAGTATTATTAGGCGGCTTAAGTCTATTCACTTAATGAATTACATTAAGTAACTCTTGCAATGAAATAGCATCTCGTCTTAAAATTAACCAACCGATAAAATGCCAAAAAGTTAGTGAAACAATTATTACCGCTTCTGATTTTATCAATATTATTTGCAGCATTCGCCGTCCAAAAGGAATCCCCCTTAGAACTCACCCAGTTGGTAGTTACCGTACCAGAATTAAACTCATCAGAGTTAAAACAGGATTTAGAAAAGGATTTCTCTAAATTGGCAGGAGTTTCTTTTTGCGAGACATCTCTCATGACTAAAACCCTTGTATTGAAATATAACTCCAGAAAGCTTGAAACTGCTGATATACATTCTGTGTTTCGCAAATGGGGATGTAATCCTGCAGACTTCTTCTACCAGCGACTGTATTAAAAGGTAAACTCAAAGAATCAAGGAACCCCTCTTTAGTCACTAATTTTCTTCCCTATTGTGGGAGTTATTATATGTGATGCAGAACACATAAATCCACTAAATCTGCTAATTCATTATATTTATTGAATTAAAATTGTAGTCCATATCACAAAAGTTGATTGCAGATACTGGTAATTTCCACTATGCTATATGAAAAAAATGTACAGAACATATCTCCATGATGATGCGATTTCCATATAAATTTGTGATTTGGGTGATGTTTAGTCTGTTGGTTTCTGACTCATTGAAGGCAAATGACTGCCCCGAAGGTCAAATTCTTGATTGCAGTGAAGTCTGCTGGTCTGAATTCTATTTTCAACCCGGAAATGATTACTGTGAAGATGGTCAGGGCTTGGAAGAGAATACTAATTATCCAAATTTTAGTTGTCTTGACTGGGGATTTGACGGAGC
Organism: Fidelibacterota bacterium; assembly: GCA_030747125.1. Lineage (GTDB taxonomy): Bacteria > Fidelibacterota > Marinisomatia > SCGC-AAA003-L08 > D37C17 > D37C17. The sequence goes on from JASLLI010000048.1 coordinate 13,080, forward strand.
AGAATGTGACAGCGGCTGGTTGGGTGTCTTAGGAACTGAATATTATTATTGTACGGGCAACATATCTGGTGGTGACTGTGCTGACTGTTCCGGTGAACCAAACGGAGATGCAGAACTTGATAATTGTGAAGTTTGCGATGATGACACTTCAAACGATTGTGTCCAGGACTGTGCAGGAATTTGGGGAGGAGACTTTTGGGAATCTGACTGTGGCTGCGTTCCTGCTGAAAATTCAGGAGATGAATGTGA
>JASLLI010000049.1 GCA_030747125.1 Fidelibacterota bacterium
GACAATTCTCCTCCCGAGTTGGTCACCTCTAAGTTTTCTCTGTCCTGCATTCTCAGGGAATAATTAATGGCGGGTAGTTTTCTGAAATTCAATCCAATTGAACCTGTTTTTGTATCTGATTGTGTTCGTTTGATGGTTTCCACACTTTCGCCAATCACTTCCGGATCCCAGGGACTTTTGATCTGTCGGTCATAACTTACAGACAGGGAAATCTGATTTTTCCAGAGTTTGAAACCTGCTTTGGATTTATAATTGCGCACATCAGTTTGAATGGATGAACTGCCATGAGATACAAAGTTTAACGGTGCCTGGTTAAATTCACCCTGTACATCCAGGGTAGTAAAATATAAGGGAATGGGTGTTTTAAATAAGATTTTCACTGCCGGTCTTTTTGTCAAGAGGTGAAGGGAGTCCCTTCCTCCTTTTACCAGATCCCCAAACTCGGGACCGGTTAAACCGGATATTCCTCTTCCTTCACCAAATCCCAAAATATCATCATTCAGAGAAAATCCCAGTAGTTTTGAATATCCCTCCATAGTATCCTTGGTTTTTAGAATTTCTTTCCATAAGGAATCATTTGCTGCGACTCCTGATTGAAATTCTGGTTGAGAGGTGATTTTTCCATCTCCGTTAATATCCACACAATTATTCTGGTAACAATAATCTACCCCCTCCCAGCTTGTATATGAATAGAGGTTATCTCCTGCATCCAAATCATGGGCAGCTTTTAACATGAGAGTATCAGGAATGGATTGATCCATGGTGATTGAGAAACCATACTCTCCCTGGAGAACCGTTTTATCATGGTTAAAATGGAGGCTGAAATCAGCAGCCGTCACCATATTTCCTTCGTAGGCATATCCTTGATGAAATACGGAATAAGGCGTGAGATTATTATTTTTCACATCCCAACTGCGGATTGTGGATATACCCAATTTCAGATGGTTAAAGAAATCATTTTCTGTTCGGAATCCCTGCAGATTTCTGACAGGTGATCCTTTTTGATACACCACGGGAACTTTACATTTTTGTAAACAAGTTTCCACATCTTCATACAATAGACCTTCTTCCAAACCATCTAGTCCCGTCATCATGTTGATGGTGGAGTATAAGATTACCTCTTCACATTCACTACCATTCCAGACGGAAAGCGTATCCCCGCCCATCACTGGATCAACACCGTAGAGTGCAGCTTGTACTTCAGTACACACATCGTTGGAGATGAAGGTATAGTCAGATTCTTCAGGGAGGCTCCAGTCTCCATTAGAGGTATCAGGAATGCTGGCAGTATTTAGTATTTCCGCTTGCCAGATTTCTCCATTATAATATATTGACTCTCCCGGTAGATAGGTGGAAAGGGAATCCCATTTGGACAAAGTCTTGGTATCGCTGCTAACCCAATGTTTAGTTTCACCGCCTACAAAAGTAGTTTTCCAATTTCCCCATTTAAATTTAGTGTTTAGTCCTCTTATTCGTGTTCCTTTCAGGCTGAATTCTGAAAATTCGGGAGAACTGTCACCATAATTAAAGTCTATCATGGGGGAATTAATTTTCAGTTTTAACCGCTCTGTGGGTTGGCGAAATTCTGCTTCTGATCGAGCATCTCCATCAATGATGTGGAGGTTTGTCAATCCCTGAATATTAAATTTGGTATCACCCAAAATAAACTTCACTGAAGAATTAAATTTATGAGTATCGAAGGGGCGGCTTGGAGAAGGGTCAATATCCGTATTCCAGCCAATATTTCCTTTAAATTTATATTTTTCCTGCCAGGTAATTACTTCAATATCTTCTTCAAATATACTTTCATGAACAAAGAAGGAGAAATCTTTTTGCAATACTTCACCGTTCTTCTTCACGGATTCATATCTGACAATATGGTATCCCGGTTCAAAGGATTCTATTGGAACAAAGGTGAGCATGTCAGAAGAAATAAAAGCTGAGACCTGCGTACTGTCTATTATCATTCGGGTACTGTCTAAATTGGTGATTTCCTCTGAATCAAACACGGATAATACAATCACAGCCACCCCTTCCTTTTGGGTTACTTCCTCTGGAGGGGATAACATGCCTACCTCCAGATAATATGGCAAATTATCAACCAAATTTTCAGGGGGAGTATAATCAACAGAGACTTGTGTGACGCTGCGTTTTTTCTCCTTTTCAGGTTTTTTAGGATAGACGGGCAGTACCATGGGTAAATCTTCCCCTCCTTCAGGCCAGGTTGCCTGATTGCCAAATTCATCCTTTGCCCAGAAAAAATATTGGATATGCCCTGATTCAACTTCCTCCAAAGGAATTTCAACATCATACACTACAGGTTGATGGGATACTGACATTTCTCTTTGAACATAATCAGGGTTCCCTGAAAAGCGGTAAAAGAGGGAAACACGGTCTAATGCATTTCTGTCTGTAACGATGATTTCAATGGTAATAGGATTATAGGCGTAAAAATCTTCAATGGGTTCCAAATAGACAAAATTTGGAGGTAATCCATCATCCTGGCTGTGAAGAAAACTCAATACCAGAAGGCATACCAGCCATCTGACCGAGAGGAATTGCATACCGATAGAGTTAGTTTATCTTGGCTTTGCTTTTAATTTAATGGTGACAGTTCCATCGCCATTATCAATAATTTCAGGATCACCGTCAAGCTCCAGTTCTCCTGTTTCTAATTTTTGCAGAACACCATCTACTGACCCGGCTCCCATAGTCACTTGTGATTTCATTAAAGCCTTGTCCTTGATTAAATCGGCAAGTCTGCTTTGTCCCTTACTTCTGGCAAAAGTATTTAGTTTATTTGAGGATGCCTGCTTTTGCGTTTTGGATTGATAATACTCAAATCCAAGGCTCTGTGACTCGGCATCCTCACCATTTACGATAATTTCAGGAATCCCCTGGCGGGATGATTTCACTTGAACCACACCCCGTCCATTGCTGATTGGTACATCAACACTGGATGCCCAACTTGTGCCGTCAGTTGAAATTAATAATTCAGAAGATTGAGATTCAACGGTAGCAGAACCACTGAAGCCATCATCAAAGCGTTTATTTTTTGCATTGATCATTTGGATATTGACTTTCACTTCACGCCCCACTTGGGTTTTTCCCATACGGTCTGTCTTTAATTTAAATGCATATTGGGGATCAGTATTTTTCTGCCAGGAGGGTAAATCTTCGTTGTTAATTCTCACTTTACTGGGACCTGAATCTTCCGATGCTGTGGCAGACTCCATTGCACCCGCTAACAATTCTCCTAATTCATTGGAAAATGATACCTCTCCTGACATAACTGTAAGAACGGACTCTCCGCTGTCTTCATCAAACTGAAGATCAAACTCCGTACCTTTAACGGATGCCACTGCAGTTGGAGTAGTTATCGTAAATTCACCTGCTGCTCCCTGGTTAGCCACATTACTCCATGCTTGTCCTTTGGACATTTCCAGGTTTGTTTTAAGTTCTTTGGCTGTCATCCGGTAACTGGATATTTTCACCTCGGTTTTCTGTTGAATTTTAATATTGGATCCATCCAAAAAGACGATTGCAACAAATACTCCGTCTGCAGTTTTCATCCATTCACCGCTTTTCAGCATTTGCCCCTTATAGGCCGGCACATATTTTCGAGAGCCAAAGGGTTTGACTAAGACAGCACCTTTCATGGTTGATATGGCAGCAACTACTTTACCACCCGCTCCAAAGGCAATGGCAGTACAGCAGAGAAAAACACCAAGTAAAAAAATTTTATAGAAGCGTATCATGGACCCGACCCTGAACCAAAAATGAATTCCACTTCAATAGCCCCCGCTGGTGTGGTAAATGACCCCACATCACTGTGGTCACCAATGGCTTCTCCGTTTTCATCTTTGGCAATGACTGTCCAAAAATACTTTATACCATTGGTCAATGGTGGTGCCTCAACGGGATATTGGAAAAATTGATCTTGTACATTTGCAGTGTAAATAATGGTTCCCATCCCTTCATCGGATGCCAAAGTCAGAGAGTAGTTTTTAGCACTTCGTACAGACAACCAGCTAAAGTAAGGAGTCAGGGTTTCCGATTCTCCTCCTAAAGGGCCTTCAAGAGTGACTTTTTTCGATCCGGACAATTCAAAACTATATGCACTGCTGAACTCACCAAGAGGACCACCTTCTCCTAATGCTCTCACCCTCCAAAAATAGATATTCCCAAACTCCAATGGAATACTTCCTGATTCTGGGTAGGAAGTTTGGTTTTTAATAATTTCAGATGAATTCCAGGAAAGTTCAGAAAAATCATTTATTTCACTTACCTGAATTTCAAATTTAATAACCCCTTCTATCGCTTTCCACTGAAAGGCAGGATTACTCACTGTAATTGCGGCTTCATTTTCCGGTATTTCAAGTTCTACCAAAAATACAGCGGTTAAAGTGAAACTTCGTGGAGAGGTCCAACTACCAATGGGGTTACCCTCATTATTCAGTGGACTTAGCTGCCAAAAATAAGCTTTTCCAGTCTCCAAAACAGGCTCACCGGGATATTTAAAACTATTGGTACCGGTTTTAAAAACACCTGCATTATTAAATTCATTGTTATCTGCAATCCTGATAAAATAGGCTGAAACACCTTCCACCGCATCCCAGGCAAATACGGGGTTTTTCACTGAAACAACTTCACCATCTGCCAATTGTTGAATATTTATTTCAGCTGCTGCAGGAGTTGTAAAGTTTCCTGTTTCACTGATAACTGTTTTAGTTTCTGTTGCTCCTTCAATCCGCCAGAAATATGCAGTTGAATTCTTTAAACGGAGTTCATCAGGGATGGCATATTCTGTACCTGAAGACAAATCATCTATAATCAGTGTTTCAAATCCTGCATCTGTGGCAACTCTTATGGAATAATTGGAGACTCCCATTAATGCACCAAATTTCAATACTGGATTTAAATTGCCTACTTCTGATCCTCCCGCCGGTGAAATTAAAGGAATGTTATCTGTAGAGGGCATGAGAATCATTGCGGTATTTGAGGGGCCAGCAAGGCTTACTGCATTATCATCAACTCCATCCACATTCCAATAATAAGTCTCACCTGAGAGTAGTAAACCCTCTCCCACTTGAAAAGAGCTACTCTCTACCGATTCTTCCAAAACTGCTGATCCCAACTCTGCATCTGTGGCAATAATTAATTTATATGCTTTAAATTTCTCGTTCCCTTCCCATTGCAAAGTAGGGGTTAAAGTTTCAGCACCTCCATTGGGAGAAAGCTCCTGGACAGGATAAATTGATTTAGTGGCAAAGGTGCCAATGGGAGAAGCACTGAGTATTAAATCATCAGTACTTATTACCGTCACCTGCCAATAATAATTGCTGGCAAATTCTAGCATTGTTGCAGTTTCAGGATATGTTACAGAGGTGTTGGATGTTTTTTCCTGCCAGAAGAGGGTTTCCATGCCACCATCTGAAGCAACTGAAATTTGATATGCCCCTGCCCCGTCTATGCCTGACCATGAAAGGGTAGGTGTGAGACTTGCCTCTTCGGTGATTGCCGTCAGTTCAGGAGAAGGGAATGCTTCTGTAGTAAAGAATGCAACCTTACTGGGATTTCCAAAGGGATTACCACCATTGTCCAAACCTGTAACCCTCCAATAATATCCTGTGCTGTATTCCAATTCATCCATTTTTACCGGAGAACTGACCCCCTGTACAGGCAGACTCAAACTCATTGCACTGAAGTCTTCAACTTTGCTCACCTCTAAAAGATATTGTTCTGAAGCGGGAATGGTTGCCTCCCAATTGAAGGCTTCTCCCAATATGGGAGGAGAAATATTAGGGATGAAAATTGCCACCACTGAAGAGGAAAATCCATGGGGGGAATCTTCATCCAAACCTTGTGCCTGTATGTAATAGGAGGTTCCATAAATTAAAGGAGGACCTCCCTCAGGATATGAAGATTGTGTCCCTGACAGTAAATCAAATTGGTAAAATTCAACTGACAAATCAGGTTCCGTTGAAATGGTGATTCTGTATCCGCTTGCTCCTGTAATGGGATTAAAAATTTCAAAAGATGGTTTTGTACTACCTTCGGGAAGTTCCACAGAAATAGCAACCTGTTCGTCAGCTCCCGGTTTACTATGTACATTGACTACCTGGATATCTGATGGCATTCCAATCCTTTCATCATCTGAAAGTGCTATAATTTGAGTATAATAAGTTTGCCCCCAATGAATGTCATCTCCTGAATAATAATTCTGTGTTTCCCCTGCAGAGATGTACACTTCAATGGCATTTGACATATCTTCATTTAAAGAAATAAGGAGAAGGTAATCTGTAGCTTCTTCCAGTCCTTCCAATATAGTGGTGAGAATTTCAGGGTCTTCATTTTCCGTTACCTCACATACAATTTCACATTGTTCCGTTGATTCTGGTTCTTCAGGTATGACAAATGGCATCATATTACTGGGACTCCCCATTGATTCTCCATTTTTTGTAGGCTGCACCTGAATATAATAAGTGGTTCCGTAATTCAGTGTTTCAATTCCTTCAGAGTAGGTATAGGGGAAGCTGGTTATTCCCGAAATTTCAGTCACTACGGATCCTCCGTCCGAATCCTCATAAATAAAAATAGTATATTCAAATTCCGGTAATACTGTATCAATATTGATTATAGGAATTCGTACATCTGTACTTGAAGTTGTAACTTCTTCACCCATTTCAGGAAAATCTGACGCAGTAAATTGATGTACCAAAGAGTAGGAAGACGGGAGTCCATAATACCCATTTATATCCTTAGGAACCACTCTCCAATAATATTTCTGTTCGTATTCTAAGGGAAGTTCTCCATCAAGGGGATAGGTGTAGGATTTACTCCCTATAATTTCAACAATCACCTGAGGGTTTTCCACATTAGCATCGCTTGCGTCTGAAAGCCAAAACTCATAAGACGGAACAGACAATGGACCTTCCCAGGTGAATTTCTGGTTCAGAGGTATGTTTGCAGCTCCTTGTGTAGGTTGGGTAAGACTGATGGGAATAATTCTAAAATTTCCCATCACCTCATAACTTTCGATTCCTCCTAATGGGAATCCGGTTTCCGACCCGTCAAACAGTAACAGTTTCCAATAATATTTCATGCCGGGGAAGAGGCCATTTTCTATATTCTGTGAAGGATATTGCCAGGGAAAATCCGTGATTTCATGTTCACCATCATACACTTCCACAATTTCCACATTTTCATCAAGTTCATCGCCAATCTGAATTTTATAATAGCTTAAATTGAGAGGAGCTTCAATATTAAAGGTAGGTCTCACGGTTTCCAATACCTGACCGGACAGAGGTTCCAGTAATTCTATGGGTTGTACAGAGAAACTTCCTGGCTGACTCCACCCTGTTAATCCTGGCGGTGTATTTATCCGGACTCTCCATCGATAACTGTTACCCGGAATTAGCCCTGATGCATTTGCAGGATAAGTGAATCCGGAAGGAACCTGGATACCCTCATATACTTTTTCTTCAAAAGTCAAATCTTCAATGGATGTAATTTGGATATCATAGCCATCATCTGCACACCAGATGGTTCTCCAACTAAAGCCGGGAAGAACATCATGACCATCTGGAGATTCCAAATCCGTGGGAGTTTCACCATAGACGAAATTACGAATTACAGATTTCTCAGGTTCAGGCCAGCCCCAAAGTCCTTGGTTTCCTGCACCGTCATTAAACCCTGTGATGACTTCTCTTGCTTCGATCCGCCACACATATTCATAGCCGCAATAAAACGCATCTTCAGTAGAAGGATAGGTAAAATAAAAATCAAGACTTACACCTGTTTCAGTATGCAAAATGTCATCCCAACCTGAGTCGTAATAAAAAACAGAATTACTTATATTTTCCAGGGCGTCTTCAAGTCCCCCCTCCTCAGGATCAAAGTGGGCAATTTTTAGTCTGAAAGCAAGCTGGATTCCCTGCCTGAACCCCGGAGTTGACCAAGCAAAAACTGGGAAATGTTCATTTACAACTTCACCGGGGAAACCCATATTTTCATCCAACAGGTCAAAATTATCTCCCTGAGTGAATACTATGGATTCCTTATCTGAACTAATTTCAGCATCCTCATTATTATACACCAATAATTCCAGAGAATAATTCCCAGGAGGCAGATAACCAGATTGCTGCTGAATATTATTAATAAAATCTAAAGATTCATCATATTCATCTAACAAATTGGTATTAAAAACCGGGTCAAGATTATAATACTGCTCTGTGGTATTAGCCGAAATTGTGAGAGATTTTGTTTTTCCCCATGCCAATTCCTGTTCATCACCGTCTTTCAAGACAAAGCGAATATAATACTCAATGGGGTCTGAATGCGGATTTTCAATATCTACATACCACAGATCAGATACATTCTGCCAACTGCTCATATTAAATTCACTGGTGTTGAGAATATTCAGATCAATGGAAATATTCTGGGCAGCAGCAAATGACCAGAGAACTCCGGCACAAAAGATATTGGATAATATATGGTGTATTCTTCTCATATTTAGTCTCAAATTCATCCAATCAGAGATAATTATCCGTTAAAAATTACAGGCTCTCCGATGATAAGTTATTGATTTACGCCACATTTAAGACTTTTCCGGTTATTAAACAATTTAGCTGGATGCAGACTCATAGCGGAGTAGTCCTTTTTTCCAGATAATTCTAGAATTTATTAAAAATACTAAAGCAACTATCAATTGCCATCCCAAATATTTGATATCTGGACCGTATAATAGTATTCTTGTAGGGATGGATACAATCAATATCATGGGAATTGCAGATAACAACACTTTACGGAACAGTCCTGTATAAATACTGTCAGGGCGAGTTGAAAATTTTAATATTTCATGGCTGAGCCATCCTGATACGGAAAAATTTTTAAACCAAAAACAGGAGGTAGAAATGATAAATTCCACCCCATACCAGATGATCCAGCCCAATCCTAAAGAGATAATAAATGCAGCCCAATTCAACAATGGCACAGGCTGGCTGTAAATTACTACCCGGGAAACAAGCAGTATGCTTAATATCACTAAAGATACTACTGCATAAGATTTGATATACCTAAAGGATACTAAAAATTGGGAATGCACCGGCTTAAGCAAAAAGAAATCTAAATCTCCCCTTACCATCCAGCGGTTCAGGTTAAACAAATTGCCTGCAAAAAAGAACATATACAGTGTATCTGTGAGAAAGGTGACTATCAAGAAAATCATTACATCCTCTTTGGTAAAAACTCCAATAGCATCAACATAGGAATAAATGACAGAAAAAAAGAAAAATTGAATGCCATAGAAAATAACATCAACAAACAGACCACCTAAAAAATTGGCTTTAAATTCCATGTCTCGTGTGAGACTGTTTTGAAACAACGACCACCAAAGAGAAATATATCTACGCACCGAATCCTCCATATACCCGTATTCCTGCCCTGTAAATGACTGCACCCGCCAGAGTCATCGCCACACACCAGGCAAAGGAAACCGCCATCTTAGGAAGCCATAATTCCATTGGAAGCTGATTGGTTGCAATGCTGACAGGAAAATCAACCAGATATTGCAAGGGGGTTAAGTAAATGATGTCGCGGGCTGTATCCGGGAATAATCGCAGGGGTATTATCTGCCCGGACAGGACAATGTTTGAAATATTATAGGCAATAACCAATGAGCGCACCTCTCCAAACCAAAAAGCAAAACACACCATACAATAATAAATGGCATAGGATAAATAAATAGATAGCAGCAGAGCCATAATAAACCCCCCTACATGTAGATTCGTCATGAAAGCAAACCCGGGTAACATGATAGGAAATAAAATAAGAATCGTGGTATAAACAATGTAGAACAGGGAATTATGCCCCACAAACATCATGAAGTGATATGTGAAAAAAGAAACAGGTCTGATTAAATATTTGTTTAGTTCCCCGGTACGGATGGATTCAATCATTTCAATGGATGTTGCCCAGGAGGATTTTAGCTGTCCCACAATCATACAGAGAAAAATATAGGCTATTAAGCCGTTAAAGGTAAATCCTCTGATTTCTGTTGCACCCTGAGCCTGAAATACCTGTTTCCAGATGAGAAATTCGATGGCAAGTCCGGAGAAAATAGCAAAGGCACCAACAATAGTATTTGCTTTGTATTCAAGGGTTTGAATCCAGGTCATGCGTACCACTGATAGATATTTTTCTATCCAGCCTTTCATTGTAAAAACTGTTCCGGATTTGCAAAAAATGAGCGCATGGTATCTTCAACGGGTAAATCCTCTAAAGTGATTGACGCCGGAGAAGAGAGTTTAAAGAGTTGGGTCACTAACCTGGTTAAATCTGAGTCCGGCAATTCAGCTCTGAGAAAGGTATCCTTTAATTCGAATTCAAACTCGTTTCCAAGGGAGTCTAACATTCCCGAATTAGGGATTTCTGAAAATTCAAACTGGAGCTTTCTGCGGGGATTTACTCTATTGATGAGTTCCTTAAAATTTCCGTCATACAGAGATTTTCCTGCATGGATGACAAAGACCCGTTTGCAAAGGGCTTCAATATCATGCATATAATGGCTGGTTATTAAAAACGTTGTCCCATATTGCTGATTATAGTATTTGACAAATTCTCTGATTTTCGATTGAGATACAACATCCAAACCAATAGTGGGCTCGTCTAATAATACAATTTTAGGATTGTGCAGAAGGGCAGCAATGATTTCCATTTTCATTCGCTCTCCCAATGACAGACGGCGTACCTGAACATTTAATTTTTTTTCCACTGCCAACAGTTCCACCAGCTCTTTCAGCCTTCTGTCATATTCGGTTTTCTCAATCTCGTAAATCTTTTGATTGAGTAAAAAAGATTCAGACGCAGGAATATCCCACCAGAGCTGGTTTTTCTGCCCCATCACCACAGATATTTGTTTTAAAAAGGCAGTTTTACGGTTCCAGGGAGTAAAGCTATTGATGTCTACCTGTCCTGAAGATGGATGGAGAAGTCCAACTAATAATTTTATGAGAGTAGTTTTTCCTGCACCATTTTCACCCAGAATTCCCAGAATCTCACCATCTTCAATATCTAAGGATATTTCTCTCAGGGCATGGAAATCTTCATATTTACGATTAAAAAAAGAGCGAAAAGCACCGGAAAGACCCGCTTCCCGCTTGAACAGTCGGAAGTGTTTAGAAAGGGCATTTACCCGAATTGGCATACAGGTAAATTAAAGAGGTATAAAAGGATGAACTAAAGAAAAAGGAGCGGTAATTAAAATTTAATAGTGTTACAATTTTCGATGCTGGCTGAAATGGAAACACCACTTACATCAGAGATAATTAAATCAGAAATACAGGTTGAATTATCAGCATCGGATAATTCCAAATTTAATAATACTCCTGATCCGGCTGCAATTGAACTACCACTCATACTGAACCCCAATATTGTAGCTGAACTTGAACTACTGGTAATTGAGAATCCTGCAGTTGAAGCAGCCCCTCCACTTGCATTTAATATGGTTACATTATTTACCTTGAATTGGAATCCTCCCATTGCTTCTGAAGATTCATAATATACATTCCACATACCCTCACAGGTTGACCCGTCACCACCGCAAATTCCACAATCGTCATATACATTGCCGTCACAATCGCATTCGCCAGCGCTAATTCCGTCACCACCGCAAATTCCACAGGCATCATTAACCATAGGCGATTCTGCACAATGATTATCACAGCCCTTAGATTGTCCTGCCGGGCATTCACTACTTGGCGGTGGGTCTAAAATTTGACCACCATTGTCTGACTCACCACCATTGTCTGACTCACAGGATGTAATCAGTACACAAGTCATTAACGCAGTAAATATAATTTTCATGCTCATTGATTTATTTTATTAACATTATTTTCTGTCTTTCTATAGAATGAGGGCTTGATAAAATAACGAAATATATACCGGATGGAAAGTCTTTTCCATTCCATTGGATACGATATTTTCCTGCAGGAGAAAATCCTTCCGCAAGGTTTGCCACTTTTTGCCCTTGAATATTATAGAGGGTGAGTGCATAATAACTTGCAGAATTCATTGTATATTCAATGGTGGTTATGGGATTAAAGGGGTTGGGGAAAACCTTGTGTATTCCAAATGACTGTGGAATTTCAATTAGCTGATCTATTGTGAGAAGTTCACAATCTGAAATTGAACAAACAATCGATCCATCCTGACAATAAACAAGTGGAGGATAGAGGCCTCCCCAAACTCCCTGACAGTCTTGAACACAAGAATCCTCAACTCCTGTATTTCCGCCAACACATTCTCCACAGTTATTAATCATTGCTGATCCATTACAGTCATTATTACAATCCATTTCTGCATTGGCAATATTTCCCGAATCTCCTCCTGAACAGGTACCACAGTTATCTAACTCTGCTAATCCACCCCAGACACCTGCACAGTCTTGGGAACAGGGTTCATTCCCTGTGCTGCCACCAGTACATACACCACAATTATCCCTGGTTGAGGGTGGAAAACAATCTACGCATTCATTTCCGCTGGCGGTTCCGCCCCAGGTACCGTTACAGTCTTGAACACAGGCTGAATTTCCTGAATTTCCGCCTACACATATGCTGCAATTATCTAAATAGGCGGTTCCTCCCCATTCTCCATTACAATCTTGAATGCAATCATTAGCAGGATTTGAATCACAGACACCACAACCATCAACATAAGCAAGCCCGCCCCATATATTATTACAATCTTGAACACAGGCATCTGAGGGATTCTTTATACATTGGTTACATTCGTCACGGTAG